>CAZQTM010000319.1:0-2472 GCA_964595855.1 uncultured Lachnospiraceae bacterium
ATTCCACCGCTCGTATCATTAAACCGAATCAGATACATTCCACCAGAACATCTAACAATCGTTACTTCTCGAACACTTCTATTCGATTCTA
Organism: uncultured Lachnospiraceae bacterium; assembly: GCA_964595855.1. Taxonomy (GTDB): domain Bacteria; phylum Bacillota; class Clostridia; order Lachnospirales; family Lachnospiraceae; genus RGIG8767. Next base: position 92 of record CAZQTM010000319.1, read on the forward strand.
AAATATATGCAATATCTCCAGCTTTAAATCTTGCCATAACATATTTCACATCCTATCCATTTACACTAATGCCGAAAAAAATAATTATTGGTATCATTGGTATCATTGGTATCATTGGTATCACGATTGGTATCATTGGTATCATTTTATTTTGAATCAATGATCTCTTCTGCTGTCAATGGTTACATCTCGTAACATATTTTAAAGAATCAATTCTTAATAATGAAATACTGCGTCAATTCATCAAAAATCGCATTTTCTAATTTTAATTTTAGTGTCCGGATATTATCATATCTATCCGCATTGTCCAAAAACCATTTTAGAATATTTGTTCCTTCTACTATCGGCTTCTCATCCTCTTTTAATGTATCTAAAATTTCAGAGTACCAATTTGAAATGATTTTCTTTTTCTGCTCACTTGATAAATCTACATATTCAATACATGCACCAATTCTTGAAAACATTGCTGGGGTAAGTCTTTCTTTAATTTCTTTTTCACTCATAAAGTTACTTGTGCAAATAAAGACCGTATTCTTCAAATCTACATTATAATTCACATCCACATAGCGACCTTCATCAAACAATTCATAGAATGCATTATAAAAAGAGGAATTGACCTTATCAAATTCATCAATCAAAACAATATTCGTATCTCTTCCTAGTAAATCTCTTGCAAAGCTGTTTTTTGAATGTTCTGCACCAAATACATAATTATACGCTTCCTGCGTTTGCATCATTGAGAACTGTATTCGTAGCAGATTTCCACCTAACGCACTACTAATACTTTTAGCAGTTTCCGTTTTTCCTACACCAGACGGACCAAATAATAGAAGCACAACTGGTTTTCCATTAGAAGCCACCGTTAACTTATACAGGCTACTAATAATACTTTTCTTGCATTCATTTTGTCCTAATACATCTTGGCATAATGCGCTATATACTTCGCTCAGCTTATCCCTTGTTATTATTTCATAATCCGAACTATGATATTCAATTTCGTCTCCATATTCGGAAACTAAGGAAGACAGAACTCGCTTAGGTGGATTATGCACATAAAGTTTTTCCATATCATAATTTAAACACACTACATTCACAAAATTTGAAAGAACGTGTTCTAATACAGAACCATAATCATCTGCTTTTACAACACAACAATCTGCAGTTAGTTTTGAAGACAATGAACGTTCTTTGACACCTGAATCACTTGGTCTAAGCCTTGCATTATAGTGTTGAATTAATTCCATAAATGAAATAACTTCTTGGTATTCTCCAATTTCTTTTTCGATATATGCATCAAAATCTCTTTTTGACCCCTGGAAAACTATAACTTTATCAACCATTGGCTTCCACCCCAGCTAATAACACATCATAAACATCACATTGTCTGTGGGCAATATCCTTCTTATTTGTTTTATTATCAGGAGAATATGAAGGATTACTTTTTGCCACAGCATTTTCAATATCTAGCTCTGTATTGAAATCTAATTTATCCAAACTCGTTGTACCAACTTTTATTGCATATATACTAAGGTTCATTTTCAGCAAATCACTTATACGGTAATTATTGCGAAATGCACTAATATTAAATCGCAGAACAATCTTACTCCTTCCTTTCGTACCTACAAATTCATAATATCCCTTTGCATTTTTTAATGCTCCATCCATCTTATCAATTGCGATATTAACCTCACCTGCAGATATTGAAGAATCTGACTGCAACATAGACAAATATGGTGATACCATTGCCATGTATGCCATCGAATTTTTTTCAGCACTAATTTTATAGCGCTGGAATTTACGAATTGAGCCTTCTTTTGATTTCACACTCAAAGTACTAGACGATGAATCTTTCTCTAATATTCCAAGAAAATCTGTCAGAATTGTATTCTTCACAATGTTTTTAGCAATCTTGTTCGTATTTATCGAAGTAGAAGCATTTGTACTAACAGAAGCAGATGCTTCAAAACCTAGAATAGCTCGAAAGACTCCGCCAATCCCAGCCTTTGCCTGGGCTTCAAGCTTACCCTCAGCAACGGCAGATGTATCCCGTAATAGTTCTGTTGTCTTTTCAAGTTCACCGCCTGCAACTATTTGAACATAATCTGTCACCGATTCCTCATCAAAATATATTATTTTACAGATTTTACTTGAACTACTCTCTTGTGCCATCAAACGACTCCTTCCTCTTGTCCAATTTTTCAAAAGGAAAACGGCGGCCTTGCGTTAAATGCGAGTTTCATATTACAAGTCTATTTTCTTCCTCTAAATTGTTTTTTTAGAAGTGACTCTTGTATCAAATACTGCCTGTATGAACCTATCACTTGCGTTTTTTTTTCGTCACTGACATACTGTAAAAAGCACTTAAATAATATTATCCATTC
>CAZQTM010000320.1:0-2472 GCA_964595855.1 uncultured Lachnospiraceae bacterium
TATCACACTATCCTTGTAATCAATTATTTTGGTATTTACGATATTACTATATGTTTAACAATAACACAACGTTTAAATTTAGATGACTTATGCAATGAAATCACTTGAATTCTTGCGAAATACCAATCTTATCCTAGCCAGCAAGAAGGGGAAAGCTGAAATCAGAGATTTCAGCTGGCAAGAATCTAAAGATTCTCGCAAAATTCCACTCTTTTTCTATTACACAAAACCCCATAAGCATTTGCTTATGGGGTTTTGTGTAATAGCGAGAGGGGGATTTGAACCCTCGACACCGCGGGTATGAACCGCGTGCTCTAGCCAACTGAGCTATCTCGCCATATTTAATTGTTCCTAAATAATTTAGGATGGGACCTACAGGGCTCGAACCTGTGACCCTCTGCTTGTAAGGCAGATGCTCTCCCAGCTGAGCTAAGATCCCGAAGTCATTGTTCTACTATTTTTCAACTTGCTTTGCTAGTATACAAAATAATTAATATTTTGTCAACATACTTTTATGAGTTTTTGCTATTGTCAGTTATTTCCAACAATTGTATTAACACTCCAGGATATCCGATAGAGATACCCCGGATATTAATATCATTAAGCTATTTTTGATTTAGCAACTTCTGCTAATGTTGCAAATCCTTCTGCATCATTAACTGCCATTTCAGCTAACATTTTTCTGTTCATATCTACGCCTGCAAGTTTTAATCCATACATTAATTTGCTGTATGATAAACCATTCATTCTTGCAGCAGCATTAATACGTGCAATCCATAACTGTCTGAACTGACGTTTTCTTTCTTTTCTTCCTGCATAAGAGGATGTTAATGCTCTCATTACAGACTGTTTAGCTACTCTATACTGATTTGATCTTGCACCCCTATAACCTTTTGCAAGTTTCAATGTTCTGTTATGTTTCTTTCTAGCGTTCACTCCGCCTTTAATTCTTGCCATGTCTATTTCCTCCTTAACCTATTTTGACCTTATAAATATGGTAATATTTTCTTCATATTCTTAACATTTGTTGCATCGGTCATAGCCGGTTTTCTTAAGTTTCTCTTTGTTTTTGAAGATTTTTTTGTTAAGATATGGCGTTTATAAGCTTTGTTTCTTTTTAATTTACCAGTTCCTGTTACTTTGAAGCGCTTTGCAGCAGCTCTGCTTGTTTTCATTTTCGGCATATTTATTTCCTCCTATACTTACATGTAATCTATTTTAACTGCGCGTATTAACGCTTTTCAGTTAAAAACATTGTCATACTTCTGCCTTCAATTTTTGGTGCTTTTTCAACTATAGAAATGTCTGAAAGCTTCTCCGCAAAATCAACTAAAATATGCCTGCTATTTGCCATATGTGCCATTTCACGTCCACGAAAACGTAATGTGATCTTGACCTTATCACCTTTGGTAATAAATTTTCTGGCAGCATTCATTTTAGTATTTAAATCATTTGTATCGATATTAGGAGACATACGAATCTCTTTAATGTCAACGTTCTTCTGTTTCTTCCTTGCTTCTTTGTCTTTACGGATCTGTTCATATTTAAACTTACCGTAATCAACAATCTTACATACAGGTGGTTTTGCTGTTGGTGCTATCTTTACTAAATCAAGACCAGCATCTTCTGCCATTTTCATAGCATCAATTGATGTCATAATACCCAGCTGTTCACCATTTTCTCCGACAACACGTACTTCTTTGTCTCTTATCTGTTCATTAATAAATAAATCGCTAATAGTTTAGCACCTCCATAGAATAATCATCGAGCAGCTTACTGCTCGATTGTCGCGACATTCGCTAAATACTTAAGTAAACTTAACCGCTTAGCTCATTGTTCGCACAAAAAAAGTGGATAGCATAACTATCCACTAAAACATCATACTTGACCTAATACCTGTCAGTAAATACTTTGTTAACACCTACAAGCCCAATTGCCATAGGGTGAGAGTGGATACTCTGCTTTGTTGTTATGTGAAAATATGTTAAATACTTTTCACGCTTGATAACTATATCATAAACTTAAATTCATGTCAATTACTTATCCTATAATATTTATAGCTCAATTACTTCTAGATCATCAGGAACCAAAATATTTCCGCTATAATAAGCCTTACCTTCTTCTGTGTAAAGTTTTTTACGTTCTGTCAGATTGCGGTCTTCTGTATGATATAAAATCAGATTTTTTGCATGAAGCATTGTAGCGAACTCGCAGGCTTCCTTAACAGTTGTATGAAATTTTTCGTAAGGCTTATAAATATCTCTGTCTTTATAAAGGCAAAAAGCTTCATGTAAAAGCCAATCTGCATTAAGAGCATATTCATATTCACACTCTCTGTAAGGTTCATCTCCAAGGAAAGAGAATTTTTTACCATTATCCAGAACTGTTACGAATCCAAATTGTTTTGCTTTTTCAGATCCAATGTCGAAGAAAGTCAGATTGTATCCGAAAATTTCTTTCTGTTCTCCATTT
>CAZQTM010000321.1:0-2466 GCA_964595855.1 uncultured Lachnospiraceae bacterium
CCATCATCATCATAATATTTTGTAGCACCATAATCAGATGTCTTCTTCCAATTTACATGAATGCCCTTTCCATTTGTAAAATACCATCCATCCCTAGAAGTATCATTACACTGGAACGCAAGGTAACCCTTTGCATCGCGGACCTCATAATACGTAAACTGAACTAAAAGATTCTTGAAAGCAAGCTGTGTATCTGTTGCAGCATCCTTATGGGCACCATTGCTTGGTTTCTGAAATCTGTAATATAGTCCGTCATCTGAATCATATTCAAACCAGGTCTGAGTGACCGGATAAGCATCTTTCAAATCAACTTTAGAGGCGATAACAGCATCTGCTCCATATTCCTCTAAGGTATTTGGTTTTGATTTACTTGTGAACTGATAATGAACCTCGTCAGAATAATCTTCACGTGGTGTTAAGGAATATCCAAGTCGATTAGCTTCCTTCATGACATCAGCACCATTCAGATATAGGTTCTGCGGAGCAGAACGGTCACTGGAACGGAAGAAAACACCAGATGGAGCAGTTAATGCGTTAATATTGTTGGTATCCTTACGTCCAATTACTTCATCAATATAGAAAGGTCCACCGGCATGACAATAAATGGAATCCCATTCAAAAGCCCAGTAAACGAAATAATCACGACAACTTCTTATATTTCCAACTCTCTCAAGACTTGTCCAATCTCCAAAAACACCCATCAAACGAGTAAGTTCACCCTCTACAGGGCATTCATATAAGATATCAGCCTTTGAAATATTATATTGTGGGAGTGCTGATTTATCATCAGGAATCATTACTGCTAAGGGACGCAATTCTCCAATATCTGCTGAAACCCATTCATTTGTGAGTTTGCTTCTTACCATTCCATCCTCTGGAGGAATTTCATCATCTACAACTTCTTCAGTGCCATTTTCTTCACCAGAAGAATCCTCAATAGATTCAACGGTTGCATTTTCAATAACATTTTCCTTTTCCTTTTTACCACAGCCAAAAAGAAAAAGAGAAGCTGATAATGCAAAAATAGCAAGCATACCTGCTCGTTTCATTTATAATCCTCTCTTTCACTAAAAATTATTCAATCCTAACATTTTGCTAGACCTAGCAACAATTATAACATAATAGACTAATCAAGTCATCGTATAAAATTACAAAATAAAGAAAAATTAAGATTGATAATTATAATAGGTTAGATATAATGAATGGAATTGTTCACAAATGAAAAAGATAATGTTAAAATAGAATACAAATGTAAAATATGGAGGCTCCGTATGAAAAAAATAATAGTTACAGGCTGTAATGGACAATTGGGAAGAGAAATAAATCGTTTTTATAATGGAAGAGATGATATAGATTTTATTAATACTGATGTAGATGAACTGGATATTACCAATATTGAAGCAGTTATGAAACTGGCTAAGGAGATAAAACCATATGCAATCGTAAACTGTGCAGCATATACGGCAGTAGATGCCTGTGAGACAAATAGAGATCTGGCTTTTAAAGTTAATGTATTAGGACCCCGTAATTTAAGTATAGCGGCTAGCGAAACAGGAGCTAAAATTGTTCATATTTCAACAGATTATGTATTTGATGGTACAAAAAATACTCCATATTATGAGTTTGATGAATTATGCCCTAAAAGTGTATATGGTGTTACAAAAGCGCAGGCAGAGGAAATGGTAAAACAGTTTGCAAATCGATATTTTATCTTACGTACAGCATGGCTTTATGGGGACGGAAAAAATTTTGTTAAAACAATGCTTAGACTCTCAGAAACGAATGATATTGTAAAAGTAGTCGGAGACCAGTTTGGAACCCCTACTAGTGCAGCAGAACTTGTAAAAGGAATTGACTCTTTATTATTTACAGATAATTACGGATTATTTCATGCTACTTGTGAAGGAAGTTGTAACTGGGCAGAATTTGCTGAGGAAATATTTAAACTGACTGGAAAAAAGACAAAAGTTCAAAAAATAACAACGCAGGAATATAATGCTCCGGCGAACAGACCAGCACATTCCATTTTGGAAAATTATATGTTTAAAATGACAAATGGATATATTTTTGCTGACTGGAAAGATGCAATTCGTGAATATATCAACCAATGAATCTGTAAAGGCGGTAATATATGAATAATAGTGCTTTTTGCTCAAAGCATCGTTTCTTTGTTATCTTAATCTTAATATTGATGCTGCAATTATTTGCAGCACTTTATTTCTGTAATCAAAAACAGGGTTTTCATAATGATGAATATTATTCTTATTATTCATCTAATGTTACATATGGACTGACTCCTACAGATGAGGAGTGGAAAAGCACAGATGAAATAATCAGTGAATTTCAAGTTGCAAAAATCGAAAGATTTTCTTATGGTATGGTAGCACTGATGCAATCCTATGATGTCCATCCACCATTATATTATTTTATATTACATACCGTATGCTCACTTACTCCAGACATATT
>CAZQTM010000322.1:0-2446 GCA_964595855.1 uncultured Lachnospiraceae bacterium
GTTTTGCACTTGCACCACGTGTTCTGGCATCTCTTACCATTCTTCTAATAAGTCTTCCATCTGTTGTTGGAATTCTGTTATGACCATCAATATTAAGGCTGGTTAAAGCACTAATATATATTTTAAATTTACTCTCTACTGGAAGAGCATATGACATTTTGTCATTTAATCCATGAATCCCTTCAATAACTAAAATATCATCAGGACCTAATTTTTTTACATTGCCATGATATTCTCTATGTCCGGTCTTAAAATTAAAGGTTGGTAGTTCCACTTCTTTTCCGGCTAAAAGGTCACACATATCACTGTTAAATTGCTCTACATCGATAGCCTGAAGACATTCAAAATCATAATCTCCATTAGCACCCCTTGGCGTCTTCTCACGTTCTACAAAATAATCATCAACGCCAATCGGATGCGGATTTAGCCCATGAGTTTGCAACTGAATGGAAAGTCTATGCGAAAATGATGTTTTACCAGAAGAGGAAGGACCCGCTATCATAACGAATTTAATACCACCTCTCGTTACAATTTCGTTTGCTATTTCTGCAATTCTTCTCTCTTGTAATGCTTCTTGTACTAAAATCAGGTCAGAAAGATTTCCGGCACAAATCTGATTATTCAGATCTCCTACGGTACCGATACCCATTTTATTTCCCCAAATAGTTGAATCATATAACGTTTCAAATAATTTCTGTCTGGGTTTAAATTCATCAAGTCTATCCGGTGTTTTTTTAGGTGGTAATAATAAAATCATACCACTTTCATATTTCATTACTTTAAAATTCTTAATAAATCCTGTGCTCGGAAGCATGTATCCATAGTAATAATCATAATAACCATCTATACAATATACATTAACATAAGAACTTCTTCGATATCGGAATAGTTTTACCTTATCCTCCATTCCCTGCTTTTTAAATAATGCTATTGCCTCATCCATAGAATATGGCTTTTTTGTAATAGGTAAATTTTCCTTTACCAATTCCTGCATTCTATCATTTACTTTTTTTATCAGTTCATCTGTAACTACATACTCTCCCTGTGGGGAACAATAGCAGCCCGTACCGATAACGAATTCAACTTTCACCTTTCCAGCAATTATGGAACCGAATACATCACTCAATGCTTTCACAAATAACATGATTGCACTTCTTTCATATGTCTTATAACCTATTCCATCATCTAATCTTAAGAAAGAAACCTCTGCATCCTTTGTAACTGTTTTGGAAAGTTCTCTAATCTTATAATTTTCTAAAACAAGTCCAATCAGATTATCATTCTCACTTTGATACTCATTTGCAATTGTTTCAAATGTTGTTCCTAATGGATACTCCTTCTTAATTCCATTAATTAAAATAGTAGACATACTCCTCCTTTAGAAAATCACAAATGGATTTTCCTCCTTTGCCTTATAAATTAATATTTTAGGCATTTCTCTTTTAAAAACTTCTTCAATATATGGTACAAAAATTTTTTCTAATCCATAATGTCCGGCATCAATTATATTTATTCCCTGCATAACGGCATCGATTCCATTATGATGATCAATGTCTCCAGTAATAATAACGTCCGCATTTTTTTCTATTGATAAACCAATATAATCTTTTCCGGATCCTGGAACAATAGCAGCCCGTTCTATTATCTGCGATAAATCCCCGAATACTTTAATTTGAGTTAAACCATACACTTTTTTACAATACAAAGCACATTCTTTTAAAGACATAATTTCTGGTAGAAAACCAATTCTGCCAATTCCTTCTTTGGAAATTTCATCTTCATAGGTTATGTCAAGGACCTCTCGATTCCTTAATTGAAATTCATCAGCAACAGCATCGGCCATTCCCATAACATCAAAATTTGTGTGCATAACATAATACGAAATATCATTCTTTATAAGCTTAATGATTCTTCTTCCAATAAAATCTTCATTAATCACCTTACTTATTTTATGAAAAATCATGGGATGATGTGTTATTATCATATCCACATTCATATGGATAGCTTGATCAATGACAGAATCAGTGGCATCTAATGCTAACAGAACAGAGTTTACCTCTTTTTTGCTTCTACCCACTAATAAACCAACGTTATCCCAGTCCTCAGCATAGGATGCGGGCGATAATGTTTCTAATTTATCAATAACCTCACTGCATCTCATATATTTATCCCTTCGCCATAATTGCCAATGTATGAGTTATTCTCGTAATCTTGTTCTCAATAATAGCAAAATCATCCTTTGGCGTAACCGTATTACCTTTTTTTAGATTTTTTAATAATGCCGTATACTTTTCTCGTTCACTAATTAAGTAATATTCCAAAGTAGAATTCCTGTTTTTTATTAGCAATGGTCCATAAAATCTCTCATACTCATTAAGATTCATTTTTTCATGTGTACTTGGTACGACTTTTATAACGGGGTAATACTTTCCATCTTCCAATACCA
>CAZQTM010000323.1:0-2440 GCA_964595855.1 uncultured Lachnospiraceae bacterium
CATAAATCTTTTCCTTTATTTGCTGCTGTTCTACAATACCACACGGGTTTCTCATAAGTGGAACTGCTATGAAATGTTCTTCTTGTAAGCTTCGTTCCACAAAATCCACATTCACACATACTGCTAAGTGCATATTTGCGCATATATTTTTCCCGCTTACCATCTGCACTAAGTTGTGTCTGGTGGGCTCGTGACATTCGAATCTCCTGCGCCTTATCCCAATCCTCCGCTGAAATAATTGCCTCGTGATGATTCTTAATATAGAACTGATCTTCTTCTCCAAAATTCTCGATTCTTCTTTTGTTAATAGGATCAACCGTAAATGTTTTTCCAAGAAGTGCATCGCCCTTGTATTTTTCATTCTTGATGATTCCCCGAATCCCACTGTCACCCCACTTAACTTCACCCTTCTTATTTGGTATGCCCATTGCTGTCAATTGCTTTGCTATGGTATAAGCTCCATAACCTTGAAGATATAAATCAAAAATCAATCGAACCGTTTCTGCTTCTTTCTCATTTACGGTAATACTTTTATCCTCTGGATGATAATCATATCCAAGACTGCCATTATAGCCAATCAGTTCACCACGTTTCATCTTCATTTTGAGCCCCATCTTAACATTTGCAGAAATCGTTTCCACATCCTGCTGCGCTATGGAACTTAGAATTGTTAACAGCAGTTCTCCATTCATGGATAAGGTATTAATATTCTCATTTTCAAAGACTACCGCTATCTGTCTATCCTTAAGCATTCTTACATAAGTTAAGGTATCCACTGTGTTTCTGGCAAATCTTGATATGGATTTCGTTAGAATCATATCAATTTTTCCATCCATACAATCCTGTATCATCCGCTGAAAACCATCTCTCTTATTTGACTGCGTACCAGTAATTGCTTCATCTGAGTAAATACCAGCAAAAACCCACTCTTTATTTTGCTTGATTTTGTCTTTGTAATATTGAATCTGTGACTGAAAACTTCCAAGCTGTTCCTCTTCATCTGTACTAACTCGTGCATATGCTGCAACACGATTTCTTTCTATTTTCACCCCCTCTCCGCTGATGCTACGTCTTCTTGCAACACTGCCTGTACTGGCTTTGATCACTTCTACTTCCTTCATATAAAAATCTCCTTTCAATCATCCCGGGACGAAACAGTAATATCTGATTACATCCCTATCATAGCTTCTATTTAAAATGTGAACGAACCTGTGAAACAAATATTTGTATTCACAGGTTCAAAATTATTATCCTTATTATGCTGCTGGCTTATATACCATATCATCTGTGATATGGTACTCCGCCTTCAGTCTGTTTCTTACCATAAGATATTCGGTGTCACTCAATAACCCCATACGATATATTTTTGCTACTACCGCCATCTTCTTGCTAAATTCCAACTGTTTATTCATCGAAAATCCCTCCTATCCTATTTGTTACGGTTAATCACCCCGCTTTCTGTATTTGATAAATTCATGTGATAAACCCAGACGCTTGTTTGGTGTTTTGGCTTCCATTTGTAGAGTGGAGCGGTAGCTTTTGCTTCCATCCAGTCATCTGACTAATATCCAATAACTGTGGGCCTCTCCTGCGCGAGATCCTCTCCCAACTTGACGTGATTCCTTTTGCCCTGCTCCTACCAGTTAATATCTATCTTGACTCTTCTGGTTATCTTCGCCAGGGCGGATCTTCCCAACGAATCGCTAGCGATTCGTATGTACCCCTTGTTTGTACTTTTCCAAATGATTCTTTTTTCTCTCATTTGTAGCCTTGGAACTAACTATCAGTTCTGTACTTGCTGGTACGGTTACGGGCACCTTTCACTCTACAGCCTATGAATCCAGCTCTTACTGGATTATTTATCAATGTACAATTTACAAACACTTTTGATAGAACATTTGTTTGTAACATGTTATAATGTTGATAGCAGTTTCATCCGTTTCTGGTTGTTCGTGCTACCGTTTTCATATGCTAATGATACTAAGAAGATGGAGTTCAAACTATTGACGGAGACTTAGCGTTGACTTAACAAAAATGAAATTTTGAAAATTAACATAAGATAATTCCATAGAAAGAAGAGATAACAGATTGAAGAACAGACTCACCTTTGTAAATATAATAGGCATTCTGCTAGATAATAAAAAGAAAACATACTCACAGCATCAACTGATTCGAAATCTTTTTTCTGTCAGCTTACAAGATGGTGAAAATTTTGAAATCACTGATGCCGATGCCAGCAAATATAGCTATTGGTGCAGCGGTACAAGACCGATTCCAATGGATATCGTGAATACTTATGAAGAAGATAATAATTTTGTATTTATGGAAGAGGATTTTAAAGAAAAGATTATTCCTAACCTTTTGAACGTGACAAATGCACGGTCGGAAATGGAAACATTAATTCATGATAGTCGTAGCATCATTGGCGATGATTATGCTG
>CAZQTM010000324.1:0-2424 GCA_964595855.1 uncultured Lachnospiraceae bacterium
CATCTGTATGAACAGATTTATGAATATATAAAAAGGGAGATTGTGGAAGGCAGAATGAAACGCAGTGATAAGCTACCATCTACAAGATCCCTTTCTTCTTATCTTCAGGTATCCCGTAGTACAGTTTCTCTTGCTTATGATCAGCTTCTGGCAGAAGGGTATATTGAATCCAGGCAGGGGAGCGGATTTTTTGTTAGTAAAATAGATGAACTCTATCAAGGGAAAATGGTTAAAACACCACAAATCATGATAGAAAAAAAGAAGGATAACAACTGCAGTTATGTTTTTTCACCAACAGATATTGATTTAAATGAGTTTCCATATGCAACATGGAAAAAATTAACCAGAGAAGTCTTAATAGAATATGGTAATGAGTTATTTGTACATGGAAATGCCCAAGGGGAGGAATCATTAAGAGAATCCATCAGGGACTACTTACATGCGTCAAGAGGTGTTAACTGTTTAACAGAACAGATTGTAATTGGTGCGGGAAATGATTACCTATTAATGCTTTTACAACTAATTTTTTCAAAGGACAACATATTTGCCTTTGAAAATCCAACATATGTAAAAGCATATAAAACATTTATGACAATGGGATATCCGGTTAAAACAGTAGAAATGGATCGTAATGGAATACAAATAGGAGCATTAAATCAAAGCGGAGCCAGTATTGCATATGTGATGCCATCACATCAGTATCCAACAGGTATTGTTATGCCAATTGGAAGAAGAATAGAATTGTTAAAGTGGGCATCTAAAGAGGATAATCGTTTCCTGATTGAGGATGATTATGACAGTGAATTCCGTTACAAAGGGAAGCCCATTCCTTCGCTACAATCGATTGACACCCTTGGTAAAGTAATTTATCTCGGTACGTTTTCGAAAGCCATTGCACCTGCAATTCGTATCAGTTATATGGTTTTACCAATGGGGCTTTTAAATATATATAAAGAGGAGGGTACTTTTTTATCCTCTACGGTACCAAGAATGGATCAAAGAATTCTAACTTCGTTTATTCAAAATGGCTCCTTTGAACGATATTTAAACAGAATGAGAAAAGTATATCGTGAGAAGCATGATGTTTTGGTGAATGCATTAAAACCTTTTCAGGATATGTTTGATATTGAAGGAGAAAATGCAGGATTGCATTTACTTCTAAGAGATAAGAGTGAGACCTTGGAAAAATCCCTCATAGACAGAGCAAAAGAGTATGGTGTTAGGGTTTATGGTATGTCGGAATATCAAATAGATAATGTAAATGACAGGACAGCTACCATTATCCTGGGGTATGCAGGGTTAAGCGAAAAAGAAATTAAAGATGGAGTAGAGCAGTTAAAAAAAGCCTGGCTATAAAACTAGGCTTTTACAAATCAGAATATTATTCAGTCGGTAATGTTAATTTTGTATAATGACGTTTTGTCTGCTCTTTTTTAGAGGACTCTTCATTTTCATTGACATCAGGAATATTTGAACCAAAACCGAGGTATCGCTTGAGAAACTGAGTAAAATAGTAAACACCAACAGCAATTGCAAAAATAGCAGCAAGGAATATGAATAAACGTTTCAAGAATTTACACATAAGTTCTCCTTTCAAGTTCAATAATATATTTATATTGTATAATATAGTCTCTTAAATGTAAATCATTTAGGATATTGATGCCAGATGATTTATATGGTAATATAATTATCGACTAAGAAAGTCAATTATTGTGAGGGAAACAGTGTGAATGATAAATTTTTCGATTTAAAAAGGGAAAAGCAGGATCGTATGATAAACGCATCATTAAAGGTGTTTGCTGAGAATGGATATAGGCATGCCAGTACTGACGAAATCGTGAAAGATGCCGGAATCAGCAAAGGTCTCCTTTTTCATTATTTCACCAGCAAGATGGGATTATACGAGTTCCTTTTCGATTATAGTGTAAAGTATATGCTTTTTGAATTTTCCAGAGTCATTGGAGAACAGGAGAAGGACTACTTCAAATTGAGGGAACAAATTGAAAGTGCAAAATTAAATGTACTTCGTAATTATCCCTATATGAATGAATTTATTGAGAGGGGTTTGCTGGAAAATCAGATTGATGTAATTGAGACAACTGAGAAGTCAATGAATGCTTATATTGAGCGTATGAATGTATTCTTTAATCAGACAAAGCCACCTAAATTAAAAAGAGGAATTAACCGGACAAATCTGGATAAACTAATAGCATTTACTGTCAGAGGACTTACCAGAGAACAAATAGATAATGATTCTTATCAGCCTGAAATGTTATATGAACAGATCTGCGAGTATCTGGATATGATAAAGAAAATGTCTACAGAATAAAAAAGAAATAAGGATTGTCGAAGAAATCCTTATTTCTTTATCTATTTTTTCATTTTATATTCAGAATCTGACGGATAGCCACCCTTTAGTTTCTG
>CAZQTM010000325.1:0-2421 GCA_964595855.1 uncultured Lachnospiraceae bacterium
ATAATATGAGCAAAATGGGACCTAAAAAAGGCAAAGAGGATGGAAGAAAAAAGCAGATGATTCAACAGATAGCTGCTTTAAAAAGAAAACAGGAATCTAAGAATAAAAAATAATTTCACCTAATTTTATATAAAGTAAAAGTAATATTTTACTTCATACAACAGATAAATCCAGGTTAATTGTCCTGGATTTTTTCTTTTGACGCATATATTTAATATTTACATATAATAATTTATATAATATAATATAAATTAATATATATCAAAATAATAAATTTTGTATTCATAATGAGAGGAATAGATGAACATACAACTACTAAGATATGCGTTGGAAGTTAGCAGAACAGGATCCATTACAAAGGCATCGCACAATCTGTTTATGGCCCAGCCTAATTTAAGCAAGGCTATAAAAGATTTAGAGGAAAGTATTGGGTATCAAATTTTCAAACGTTCACCGTCTGGAATGGAGATTACAGAAAAGGGTAGGATATTTTTAGGCTATGCTACTGGAATAGTGAGTCAGTTTGATGAGCTTGAAAAATTATCTCTGACATCAGAAAAAGAGAACATGCTTTTTAAGATATCCATTCCGAGGGGCAGTTATATTATGAATGGAATAGCAGAATTCGTCTCTAAACTGGAAGTTGATAACAAGATTGATATAACGATTCACGAAACGAATACAATGAATACAATAGATAATGTTTTAAACCGATATTATGATTTAGGGATTATAAGATACCAGTCCATATATGAAGATTATTATATCAGATATCTAAAAAATAATAATTTACATTACGAAACAATTTGGGAGTTTCCATATGTATTAATTATGTCTAAACGTCATGATCTCGCAGAGAAATCAATAGTTAATACAGAAGATTTAAAAGGATACATTGAAATAAAGCATGGAGATACGGAAATACCCTATATTGACAGTAAGAGTATGGATATTATAAGGAAGAGGAATAGTGACCATCGAGTAATTTATGTATATGACAGGGGTAGCGAGTTTGATTTGCTAGAAAATGTGGAAAGCACATATATGTGGGTTTCACCGATGCCTCAAAACTATTTGGAAAGATATCAATTAGTTCATAGAGGGTGCGACAAAGAAAATAATCGATATAAAGATGTACTGATATATAAAAATGATTATGAATTTACAGAATATGACAGGGAATTTCAAAAGCATTTATATGCTTCTAAAATAAAAGTATCAACAACAAAATATTTTTAAATAAGGACAAGACTGGTATATGAATATTCATAATGCCGGTCTTTTGTTTCATATTTCCGTAACCACAATTTTACTGTTATTCTAGAGTTAGCAATAATGTAAAGAGAGGAGATATGAGATGTCTAAGTGTATTAAACCTATGGATTCTGTGAAAAGCTTCATAAATGTATCAACAACAAGAGCAAAGAATGATCCGCTGAAAATAATTCTATTGTCAATCTTTGCAGGAATGTTCATAGCATTTGGGGCTGCTGGTTCAAGTGTTGCAGCTCATAATATTGAGGTACCTGGTTTATCAAGATTAGTTACAGGTCTTGTATTTCCGGTTGGACTTATGATGGTAATACTTACTGGAGCAGAATTGTTTACCGGTAACTGTATGTTTGTCATGGGTGTTCTGGAAAAAAGAATTACTGCGAAGAAAATGATGGAAGTTCTATTGTTAGCTTATTTGGGTAATTTAATTGGTGGTGTTTTAATAGCGATACTTATTTCCCAAAGCGGACAATTTGATTATACTTCTGGACTTTTGGGAGCTTATACAATTAAAGTAGCATCTGGAAAAGTGGCATTAACTTTTACAAAAGCATTAATTTCTGGTATTCTGTGCAATTTTCTTGTTTGTACTGCCGTTTTCATTGCAGGGAGTGCGACTGATATAATTGGGAAGTTATTTTCTGTTTTTTTCCCCATCTTGATATTTGTTGTTAGCGGTTTTGAACACAGTGTAGCGAATATGTACTATATTCCGGCAGGTATTTTAGCAGCAAAAAACAGAGAATTAGTTATGACAGCGATGGAACAATATGGATTGTCTGTAGAACAAATCGCCAATGTTAATTGGCAGAGCTTCTTTATTAATAATTTGTTACCGGTAACAATAGGAAATGTTTTAGGTGGTGTATTTATTTTTGCACTTCCGATTCTGTATATATATAGAGAAAAGAAAGGAGAAAAGCAAAGTGAACCTTATCAATTTTCTTGGGTACGTAGTAACGATTGTGGCAATTAATTTAGTATGCATATTAGTTGTACTTTTCTGTTATAATAAACTTCTAAAAGATTAGATTGAGGTTTATGATGGAAAATACAAATACAGAAAGAAAAAGAAGAGTACGATATAAAGGAACTTATCCAAAGAATTATGAGGAAAAATATAAGGAACTTCAGCCTGAAAAGTAC
>CAZQTM010000326.1:0-2414 GCA_964595855.1 uncultured Lachnospiraceae bacterium
GTTGTTCTCTTTGGATGTATGATCATAATTCAGTATTCGGTTTTGAAGGTATAAATACCAAAGTCTTATTCTAATAGAATAGGACTTTTTTTGTGCGCGGAAAATGAGCCAAGTGTCAAGTTTATTTGAACATTTGGCGAACGTCGCGACAATTGAGTAGGAATCTACTCGATTGCAATTAAATAATAAGATAATACTAAAAATATATCAAATTACACATCATTTTATTGATTTTTAATAAAATACGCTGTATATTTAAGTAAATATTAGTAATATTTAATATATTTCACACAAGGGGGATAAATTAACATGATGTTATTAAAAAGAAAAAGGGGACCAAAAGGTAATCATAGTATTAAAAGTGCTATTACAGTATTAAGCATCATGGTAATATTAGTTGCAAGTTTGAGTCAGTGGTTATTAAGTTATAATGAAATGAATTCATTATCTGCTACTTTAGGATCAGATTATAAAAATTCAATTTTAGATAGCTATAACAAAGAGATTAAATATGAGGTTCAAAGCGCAGTATCTGCGATTAAGTCATATTATGAGGCATATCAAAATGGACAATATTCAGAAGAAGAAGCAATGAATATGGCAAAGGAAGTAGTAAGAGGAATGCGTTATGGGGATGATGCAGATAGTGATGGAGTACCTGATGGATACTTTTGGATAGATAATAAAGACTATACATTAGTAATGCATCCTATTTTACCAGATAAAGAAGGAAGTAATCGTAAGGAACTAAAGGATACCAATGGTGTTATGATTATACAATCCATTATGAAAGTAGCTGATGAAGGCGGTTATAATGAGTTTCTGTTCACCAAATCAGATGGAGTAACAATTGCTCCCAAAATAGCATATTCATTAGCATTTAATCCATGGAACTGGGTTATTACTACAGGAAACTATGTTGATGATATGCAGGTCTCAATAGATAATATAGATGCCAAAGTAAATACCATTACAAATAGAGTTTTTACTTCTTCCATTATTTTGTTTATTGTTGAATTAATAATTCTTTGCTTTATTGTATATCTTGTATGTGGCAAATTATGCGAGTATTTAGTTAATCTGAAGATGAGTTTGAAAGCGATTGAGGAGGGCAATCTTTCTATAACAATTAACCCCAAGGTATTAAAGATGAAAAATGAAATTGGAGATATTGCCAATAGCATTGAAAATGTCCGTGTTACTTTGATTGGAATTGTATCAGAAATGAAAGATACTTCAAATAAATTATTGGAACATGCGGAGGAGTTTAAAGATAGTTTTGAGGATATTACAACAAATGTTGATGGTATAAATAAAGCTGTGGAGGAAATTGCAAAAGGAAGTACTAATCAAGCAGAGATGACAACTTTTGCAAACAAGGAAGTGGGAGGCATAGGAACCAGTATTGAAGGAAATATTGAAGGAGTTAGTTCATTGGAAGTAACTGTCAGTGATATGAATAATTTGACTAGCAATGCTCAAAAACTTCTATCTGAATTAGTTCAGATTGGAGATAAAAATTCAAATGATATTAATGTAGTTTCGGTCCAGACAAATATGACCAATGATTCAGCTACTAGAATACAAAATGCAGTTGGAATTATTCAGGGTATTGCCAAGCAGACAAATTTATTAAGTTTAAATGCAAGTATAGAAGCAGCAAGAGCAGGTGATTTTGGAAAAGGATTTTCTGTAGTAGCAGATGAAATCAGAAAATTAGCAGAGGAATCACAAAATAGTGCCAAAGAAATAGATACGGTTATCAAAGAATTAGTAGATAATTCAAATATTAGTGTAGAAAAAATGAACGAAGTGGATATTGCAACGAAAGAGCAAATAAGAAAACTTTCAGATACACAACAGTCATTTGTAGAATTAAGAAAAGGTGTAGAGAATGTAGGCAGTGTAACATACCAAATTTCTTCTTTAATAAAAAAACTGGAAGAATCAAAAAATTCAGTGGGTGATGTTGTAGAACATCTAGCTACGATTGCAGAAGAAAATGCAGCTACTACGGAGGAAACTAGTGCTGGAATGCAGACATTGACACACACTATTGAAAAGTTCAAAGTTGGAACTAAAGAATTATTGAGTTTAAGCGGGTTATTGAATGAATTGACAAATAAGTTTAGTTTATAGTTGTTTGTATAAAAGCAATTATGGTATAATATGTACAGACACGAAAAAGATTACAAAAATATATCTTTTTCTAAAAATACAGCGAGGTGTAAGTATGGATACTAAAATACTTTTGGAAAATGGCACAAATGAATTGGAAGTATTAGAATTTACGGTAAGTGGTAATTCATATGGTATAAATGTTGCAAAGATAAAAGAAATAATAAATTATCAGCAGGTGACTCCAGTACCCAATGCACACCCTAGTATTGAAGGTATTTTTATGCCAAGAGATA
>CAZQTM010000327.1:0-2410 GCA_964595855.1 uncultured Lachnospiraceae bacterium
ATAATTATAAATTTAGATGTCGTAATGGCAAAACGAAAAATGAGCGTAACAGAATTGGCTGGTGACATTGATCTTACTATGGCTAATTTATCTATTCTAAAAAATAATAAAGCTAAAGCCATACGTTTTTCTACCTTAAATGCACTTTGTAAGACACTTAACTGTCAACCAGGCGAAATATTAGAATATGTCGAAGATGAGGAAGAGGAAGGAATTAATCATGAAGAATAATATTAAGTATTTTGAAATAACAAGTATCCTATATGCTTTGTTTTTTACCTTTTGTTTATATAATAATTCCAAAGGTGTAACTTTTCCTTTTTTTGTCGCCGGAACTCTCTACTATTTTTACTTATGTATGAAAAAGTCCGGCGTAGAAAAAGAGCGGAAAACAATTGCTTACAAAAAAGGTGATTGGTTTTATATCATCTCCTTATTATTGCTTGGCATATCGGTATTTTTAACAAATGACTCGCGTATTATATTTATTACTAAAATATGCATTTTTATTCTATTTACTTTATTTTTGTTACACCATTATTATGATGATACAAAATGGAATTTTACAAAATATCTTCAGAGTATTGTCGAAGCCATTGTTTATGCAATTGGATCCATTGGATATCCAATTACCGACTTTATCTCATTTGCACAGGAAAAGAAAAACTCTTCTACTGATAATAATGAAGATAAACTTCCTAAAGAAGACACCAAAGTAAAGAGCGTTTTACTTGGAATCGCTATTACTATACCCTTATTAATTGTAGTTGTATTTATGTTAGCAAGTGCCGATTTGGTATTTCGAACAATTTGTAGCAATTTCTTAAAACTGATTCAATTTGAAACGATCGTTGGTATTGTATTTATGACAAATATCGGATACTTTGGTTCCTACAGTATCATCCACTCTCTGTACAAAAAGGAAATTAAAGAAGAATGTACTCCAGTTAAGGAAAAGGAACCTGTCCTTGCCATAACATTTACATCTGTAATCAGTCTTGTGTATTTATTGTTCAGTGGAATTCAAATATTTTATTTATTTCTTGGGAATATGAATTTACCGGATAATTATACGTATGCCCAATATGCCCATCAGGGATTCTATCAATTACTTTTTATCTGTATCTTAAATCTGATACTTGTTCTAATTTGTGTAACTATATTTAGGGAGAGTAAAATATTAAAAATCCTCTTATGCATCATATGCATTTGTACCTACGTCATGACAGCTTCAAGTGCATATAGAATGTACCTCTATGTTGATGTATATCACTTTACATTTTTAAGACTGATGGTCTTTTTCCTACTAGCCCTTATTTCTGTCATTATGTTTGGAATCATGATTACAATCTTAAGAAAACAATTCAGATTATTTCGTTATTGTATGATAATTGTTACTATTTTTGCTATCATTCTTTCTTACTCCCACCCAGATTATTTGATTGCAAAATATAACATTCAAAATACCATATCCATAAAATATGATAATGCAACAACTGAATCAGAGTATTATTTTAGAGATATTCCATACTTAACAAATCTTTCAAAAGATGCTGCCCCAGTACTTCTTAACGTAAACAACTTTGAAAAATTATACAAGATTGCTCCACAAGAAATGAATGATTATTTACAGAACTGCAGGGATGCCTCATTAACAAAGAAACTCAACATTAGAAACTTTAACGTTTCTACTTATTTTCATAATAAATATGCTAATGAATTTCGTTATAACTTCTTATAAATTAAAAGAGAAAACATGAATTTGTTTTCTCTTTTTTACTTTATTATTTATTAGTATTTACAACACCGGTAATTACATTTAAAATTGCTACTACTACACCAAATAGTACTCCTGCTACAGGCCATATAATCCAAGTAATATGCCAGTCATATGTTACAAAACTCCAAAAAAGATAAATGGCAACTACAATAGGCCAATAGATAGATCCAATAATTTCACTCTTTGAGTTGGCTTTCTTATGTTCAATTGAATAATCTTCTTCTTGCAACAGCTGTTTATATGCACTCATTTCTTCTCCTGAACGAATAAAGAGAAATACTGCTATTGCAATCATTGTTAATAATACTGAAACTGCAATGGAGGAAACCAAATCCGTTTCTCCAAAAATACATATTATACTGATTAATAGGAATGGTGCTAAAACACAAAGGACAACTCCTAATGTAACCATCATTGTATACGTGGTCTGGTACTTATCCTTGCAATTCATTAAGAAAACTTTTGTTGATGATGAAAGACTTATATTTTTCTTTTCAATGTACTTATATTTCTGCATTGGTCCATCTGAAATAATGAATATTGCAACAGCAATTGCGATACAAAGAAACAAAGGAAGTAATGTCACAGCGTCAAGTGCATTGGAGATGGTACTTGGTTCGCTAATATCAA
>CAZQTM010000328.1:0-2398 GCA_964595855.1 uncultured Lachnospiraceae bacterium
TTCTAACCCTATCCATGCTGTTTGCGAAGTCCAAATGTTACAAAATTGTTACAAACAGTATAACAAAAAAAGAATGATTCTGTCAATCATCCTTTTTTTGTTAAGAATTAGCGTTCTTATTTATATTAATCTTTGTCCTCATTTTCTTTTTCCTGAGTCATAATAGCAAAAGCAATATTGGTAGAGTGATCCGCGACACGTTCTAGCCCTGATGCAATGTCAGAAAAAATCATACCAGCTTCTGGTGTACACTCATTTTTTGTAAGGCGCTCCACATGTGCTTTCTGAAGTTCTCTTTCTTTTTCATCAATCGCTTCTTCTAATTTCGTAATGTCCTGCATATGTTCCTCTTTACCATGTGCAAACATTTCAACAGAATATTGATAAATCTTATTTACCATCTCAAGCATTTCTCCCATTTCTATCTGGGCTTCTTTACTGATTGTAATATCCTGTTCTTTTCTTAATTTTGCAGAATCTGCCACATTTTCTGCATGATCACCAATTCGCTCTATATCATTGACTACATGGAACAAAGCACCGATACTTTTTAAATCCTCTATAGGAAGAGTTGTCTGGTTAATTTTTACAAGATAATTTGTAATGGCATGATTCAAAAAGTTTATATTCTTTTCAACTACATAAACTTCATTGATATCTTCTTCATCTAATGTTATTAAAGCATTCATTGCCCGGTTTAAGTTTTCTCCGGCAAGGTCTGCCATTCTTTCCATTTCTTTAATTACTTCTACCACTGCTGTTGCCGGGTTGAAAACAACTTTATCCCCAATATATTTCAGTGCGAAATTATCACGATATCCTACTTTCTTATCCTTACCAGGTATTAATACATAAGTAAGTTTTACAATCAGACCGGAAAATGGGAATAAAACAATAACCTGGAATATTTTAATCAGCGTATGAGCATTTGCAACAAAACGTCCATTGCTCTCACCCGATATACTTCTAAGTAAAGAAATAATTGGCTCACTAGCTACCTGTAGCATAATAAATAGGATCACCGTACCAATAACATTAAATAAAAGATGAATCATAGCAGCACGTTTTGCATCTTTCCTTCCGGACAAGGAAGCAATGATCGCTGATGCGCATGCACCGATATTACAACCCAAAATAATATACAGACAAATAGGCAAC
This sequence comes from uncultured Lachnospiraceae bacterium, assembly GCA_964595855.1. Lineage (GTDB taxonomy): Bacteria > Bacillota > Clostridia > Lachnospirales > Lachnospiraceae > RGIG8767. Next base: position 1,159 of record CAZQTM010000328.1, read on the forward strand.
TGAAGTAACCCTTGATTAGCCATCAAAAGAATAATACTTACTGTAACAGACGAACTCTGAATAATACTTGTAACAACTGTACCAAGCAATACGGCTAGTAACGGGTTCTTAAGAGAACTTAAAAGAGTAACAACCTCTTTTGAATCCTTCATGCAAGACATTGCATCTGACATAAGGGAAAGTCCCATAAATAAAATACCAAACCCTAAGACAATATCTCCGATTTTCTTAGCGGTCTGATTCTTACAAAACATAACTGTAATTACACCAGTTAATACAAAAACCGGTGCAACTTTTGATAAATTAAACGAAACCAACTGTGATGTAACTGTAGTACCAATGTTTGCACCAAATATTACACCGGCAGCCTGGTAGAGATTCATTAAACCTGAGTTTACAAAGCTGACAACCATTACCGTACATGCTGATGAGGATTGAATAATACCAGTAAAAATTACACCAACTATCACTCCCAAAAAACGGTTTTTTGTAAATAATTCTAATATACCTCTAAGTTTTGCTCCTGCTGCTTTTTCAATGCCTTCACTCATCAAAGTCATTCCAAAAAGGAATAAGCCTAAACCGCCTGCAAGTCCTAATAATATTGTCAAATTCATGTTTTCTTTTGTTCCTTCCAAACATATCTTATATTATCAAATTGTATAAAATAACCAAATATATTTTACGTGATAATATATATAGATACAACCCCCAAAAGGGAATTTGCAAACTAAGTATTAAAATTATCAGCAAAATGGTTCGTCTTAATATATTCTAACCCTTGCATTTTATCGATTGCCAATTGTTTTTTTAATGAATCAACATCAATAAATTTTTGCTCAGGGCGCATAAAATGTAACAATTTTGTAGTAATGTTCTGACCATATAAGTCTCCACTAAAATTATAAAGATATGTTTCTACACCAAGAACATTCTCATTGCTTACTGTAGGTTTAAAACCGATGTTAGTAACGCCATAATAGGAACGGTTTAAGGACTCTGATAAACTTAGATATACACCATTAGGGGGTAATAATTTGTTTTCTTTTGGCAGGATATTGACGGTTGGCATTAATAGAGTATGTCCCAAATGCTTACCATGAATTATAGTTCCACTAATCTGGTATGGACACCCCAGCATATCATTCGCCGATTCCATTTCCCCTTTTGAAATTGCCTCTCGAATTCTGGTTGAACTAACTTCTTTTCCATCCAAACAGACCTTTTCTATCATTTGATA
>CAZQTM010000329.1:0-2353 GCA_964595855.1 uncultured Lachnospiraceae bacterium
ATCTACTGTTTCCATATTACTGATTGCGAGTACAGTAGCGGAGCTCTTTGCATTTTTGTCTATATATTCAAGATCAAATTCAATCAGCCTGTCGCCACGTTTCACAGCGTCGCCCTGATTAACAAGCATCTTAAAACCATTTCCTTTTAATGAGACAGTATCTATTCCAATATGAATAAGCATTTCTAAGCCTGACTCTGTAGTAAGCCCAATTGCATGGCTTGTGTCAAAAGTAAACTCGACTTTTGCATCACATGGAGCAACAATAAATTCTTCCTCTGGGAAAATAACAATCCCATCTCCCATCATTTTAGAAGCAAATGCTTCATCGGGTGTTTTTGTTATATCTTCCACCCTTCCTGTAACGGGGTTTCCTAATTTAATTACGGATTTTTTTGACTTTGTATTTGAAGATGATTTATCTTTCATTAAAGTATCAGGTGCATTTTCAGATACTACAGGGATATCATTTTCCAAATCATTGTCGGATATGTCAGTATCCAGATAATCTTCAAGTTTTGATTTTATAACACTGACATTAGGACCATAAATAATTTGAACACCCTTACCTTTTTTAATAACGCCCGATGCACCACTGCTTTTTAATAGACCTTCATCTACTAACTTTTCATCAAATACTGTGCATCGAAGCCTGGTAGCACAACAGTCAATGTCGCTGATGTTACTCTTACCGCCGAGTCCCTTTACAATCTTTGGTGATACCGTGTCAGAAGACGATCCTTTTTTATTATTAGCTTTAGCTGCATTGACATCAGCCCTTGTATATAATTTAACTTCTTCATTGTTATCTTCTCTTCCTGGAGTCTTATAATTGAATTTTAGTATCAGGAATGAAAATAGAAAATAATAAACAATAAAATATCCAACACCTACAAGAGGAATAAATAGCCAGTTCGTTTTTGCATTTCCCTGTAATATTCCAAACAAAGTTAAGTCAATTAAACCACCTGAGAATGTTAAACCTACACCAACATTGAGGACATGCATAAGCATATACGCAAGTCCTGCAAAGATACAGTGAATTACATAGAGTAATGGTGCAACAAAAAGAAAAGTAAACTCAATTGGTTCCGTGATACCGGTCAACATACTGGTTAATGCCGCTGACAATAACAATCCTCCAACAGCTTTTTTCTTATCAGCTCTTGCAGTTCGATACATTGCCAGTGCAGCACCCGGTAAACCAAAAATCATTAATGGAAATTTTCCTGACATAAATCGGGTTGCTTCAACGCTAAATTTCGTAATATTACCGGAGGCAAGCTCAGCAAAGTAAATATTCTGAGCACCTTCAACAAGCTGACCATTTATTATTTCAGTACCACCAACAGCTGTTTGCCAGAATGGAAGGTAAAATACATGATGGAGTCCAAATGGAATTAATGCTCTTTCCATTAATCCATAGACCCATGTACCGGCATATCCTGAATTTCTCACGAAATCACCAACAGCATAGATGCCATTTTGTATTGGAGGCCAAACATATGACATCAGAAAACCAACAAGTATATACACGAGTGCAGAAATAATGGGAATAAACCTTGTACCTCCAAAAAAGGATAACACCTGAGGTAACTGTATCTTATAAAAACGATTATGCAAAGCAGCAACGCCAAGGCCTACAATAATTCCACCGAAAACACCCATCTGAAGAGAGGTAATTCCAACAACGTTTACGATGGAACCATTGGGCAGTTTCTCAGCCAGATTATTAATATCAACCATTACACCGATTGCTGTATGCATGATAAAAAATGCTATGGCACCGGAAAGGGCAGCAACCTCCTTTTCCTTTTTGGCCATACCAATGGCTACACCAACTGCAAATATCAGAGGTAAATTAGCAAAAACAATATCACCACAACGATTAAGGACAGTTAATATATTATATAGAAAAGTACCTTCACCCAGGACATTTGATAGCCCATAAGATTGAATCATAGTTTGGTTTGTGAATGATCCACCTATACCAAGCAATAACCCCGCTACAGGTAATATGGCTATTGGTAGCATGAATGAACGCCCAACTCTTTGTAATACTCCAAACGCTTTATCTTTCATTGAAAGCCTCCATATTTTTAATTAATAGAAATTATTCATTAGTATTTGAAGAAAAATGAATTTCAATACAGGAATAATATGCGTTCATAATCAGAGAAAGTAATTTGAAAAATAAGAAAGTAAAAATACGTATAAAATTGCATTTCAATACTTGACAAAAAAATGAATTTACAGTAAAATTCTCGTTGTCGTGATTAGTTACGATGGATGATTCAGACAATTCTCGAATCAAGTTGTGATGCAGTTACGGTATTAGCCCAGATAGCTCAGT
>CAZQTM010000330.1:0-2302 GCA_964595855.1 uncultured Lachnospiraceae bacterium
AAAAAAACTTCGGTTTCCCGAAGTTTTATTCTATACTCATAAATTTTTTCATTAGAAACAATAACTCTCTGTCTACCCTATTTTCACTGATTCCCATAGTTCTGGCACATATTTTCATTCCTTCTATTGTAAACATAATGCTTCCGGCCTCTTCCCTGGGATTTTCACAAAAAAATTCTCCACTTGTATTTCCTCGTTCTAATAATTTTTCAAGTACCAATGCAGCAGTATCAAACTTTTGTTTGAAGGTATTGGTCTTACCATTCTCTCTACACAAAAAAGCATATTCGTACTTGGCAATTGTAAGATTATTTTTCTTTCTCAGGATATCCCTTTTTTGTTCTTTAAAAAATAGGAGCAATAGCTCTGCACTACTTGCCTCCTTGAGTTTTTCCCCAAGATATTCATCACTATGTTTTTCTTCATTTTCCAACGATTCTAAAACAGCAAGCAGTAATTCTTCTGTTGAATTAAAATACAGATAAAGCCCACCTCTGCTGATTTCACAAGCGTCTACAATATCCTTCATTGTAACATTTTTAAAACCTCTGGTAGCAAAAACATCTCTGGCTTTATCTATAATCATTTGCTTTTTTTGTTCTGTTTTGTCACTCATTCATTAGCCTCTTGTATTTTCCCAAAATTCATTTAGTTCTTTTGCTTTTTCGACTAGTTCCATAAAAACACCATTTTCCAAACCCTCATTCCATAAACGGGCTTTTGTTCTTCCACCCAGCACATACTTGGATAATATTCCACCCAATATATTCATCTGTAAAATAGTTGCTTTATGTATCTGTTCCATTTCATCATCTGCATTTTTCATTCTTAGCCTTGAATAAACATAAGAATAATTTTTGTCCATAAATTTTGTTTGTGAAGCATCGTTGACAAAACGCAATAAATTACTGTCATAAACTGGAAAAGACAGAGAATGTGCGGCAATTCCTTCCTGTTTGTATATCTGGACTACTCTTTTACCACTCTTTTCATATAGCCAGGTAAGATAGGAAGATAACTTTATAATATCGTTACGATACTCATCTATTATCTGCATTGCTGTCATCTGTTGTGTGTCCATAATGTCCTCCATAACCAAGTAATTTACAATCTTTTGTTCATTTTACCATAAAACACCAAAAAGTACAGTATTCTTGTATAAAATTTCCGTCTTTTATGATATGATTAGATTGAATTTTTCTGAAAGGAGAAGTCTTAATGCAAGTATTTAAAGCGCAAGATTTAATAATTCAAGATGGTTCAGAAAACAATGTATTTTATATCATCTTAGAGGGTACCGTCCTTGCACAGTCAGGTGGCGAAACATTCCCTTTAAAGAAGGGAGATATCGTTGGTATTTTTGACATTGCTGCTTCGAATCATTTCTGTTCATACATAGCAAATGAAGATTGTACGCTAGTCCCTTATTCCTATCATAATACAGAGGATTTTCTGAATATTATTAACAAAAATGAGGATTTAGGGCGTCTCTTAATTCTTTCCTTAACAAGAAATATATATAATATTATCTCAATATGTCAGGAGCGTTGTACTGCCTGTAGATCAATTTACAATTATATTGTAGAAATAAAAGACTTTTATCAGTATACATGCAGATCCTTTAACCTATCATCTAAAACTCTTCCCTTTATGGAAGAGCTTCAAGACTTAGCCGTTGATGATGAATTTCCATTTTGGATGAATGAATATTATCAAACCATAAAAAAAATCATTACGGATTCAACGAGTGTATTTTCCTCTGGGTTTATATATGGCTTTTTATCCAAAAGCAGTAATGATATTGAGCAGATTCTTTATACCAATGCAAAAATGTTGGAGAACAGCGAACTCATGTCTTCTTATTTGCTAAATGATGATAATCTTGACTTTTTTGATCTATATTGTGATTTATATTTCCGTTCAAAAAATAATGGTTTAGATGTTTCCATAATAGATACAACAATAAAAACTATGATTGCTCATTTGCGTGATATTCCAGCCATTGATAAAACAATGGTTGTGAAAAGAGTTGGAGATTTTCAACGTAAAGTCAATAGTATTACTACAAAGGAAACACAACACCCATCATGTGACAATAGCCTTCATGATGAGCTTCAAAATTCTATCAACATAATACTGGATTACGCAAATACCATTCCAGATACGGTAGCGGAATTTAGAAAATATCTAGATCTCTTTAAACAATTACCGGATAGGAATTCACTTGACAAAGAAGCAGATGCCATAAGAAGAAAGTTAAACAAATTATTTCTTTTGGTGTATGTAGAGGTCTTTCAAATCA
>CAZQTM010000331.1:0-2301 GCA_964595855.1 uncultured Lachnospiraceae bacterium
ACCGCTCCACCACTGCATTTCTTTGTGGTGCTCACCGGTTTTTCGCGGTGGAATTACATATTATCATTATCTACATAAGTTGTCAACATTATTCATTTAGGAATTTATGGAAATATTGCTTTTTCCCGTTGACTGTAGAAAAGCGAAAAAAAGGAACCTCAATCTCTTGGGATTCTTTTTTATATATTGGCACAATGACATATCTAAAGGATTAAAACGGAGAAAGAGGGATTTGAACCCTCGCGCCGCGTAAACGACCTACACCCTTAGCAGGGGCGCCTCTTCAGCCTCTTGAGTATTTCTCCATAGTCTGAATATCATCCACTACCAATATTTAATTTACGCCGTTCTTACGACGCAAATGTTATTATACATAAGCACCTTATATTTGTCAATTGGTTTTTCTGTTATTCTTGAAACTGTTTTATAGCTGTTTCATAAAGATTGTTACCATCACTATCTATTACTACAATGACAGGAAAATTAACTACTTCCAACTTTCGTATTGCTTCCGTACCCAGATCATCATACGCAACAATAGTTGACTTTACTATGGACTTTGATAGTAGTGCACCTGCACCTCCTACCGCCGCAAAATAGACAGCCCCATTTCTTATAATCGCGTCCATAACAGCTTGTGATCTCTTTCCTTTTCCAATCATTCCTTTTAAACCCAAATCTAATAACTTGGGAACATATTTATCCATACGACTTGCCGTTGTTGGTCCTGCTGACCCTATTGGACGTCCTTCCCTTGCAGGAGAAGGTCCCATGTAATATATAATATTATTTGGTAATTCTATTGGTAACTCTTCACCTTTTGTTAATGCCTCCTCCATTCTTTTATGTGCTGCATCTCTTGCGGTATAAATCGTTCCAGTTAAATACACATAATCACCGGCTTTTAAACTCTTTGCATCCTCGCTACTAATAGGAGCTTTCATATGTATTTCCATTAATTACTCTCCTTAATTTTTCATATTATTTTCATTATCATAGATGTTGTAGTTAATGTAAATTCTGAACACTATATATATATAGAAGAAACACGTTCGTTATATTGTCCTTACAGCATGTCTGTTAACATGGCAACATATATTTACAGCAACCGGTAAACCAGCAATGTGCGTTGGGTAAGTATTTATATTTACTGCTAAAGCTGTGGTATTTCCTCCAAGCCCACCAGGTCCTATCCCACTCTTGTTGATTTCTTCCAACAGTTCTTGTTCCATCTTTTTTACATAAGGTATGTCTGAGGATTCGTTAATGGGTCTTGTTAATGCTTTCTTAGCTAGCAGTGCACACTTTTCAAAGGTACCACCAATTCCTACTCCAACTACCATTGGTGGACAAGCATTGGGGCCTGCATCCTTAACTGCAGTCAGAATTGCATTTATAACTCCTTCTTCTCCATCCGCAGGTTTTAGCATAAATACCCTACTCATATTTTCACTTCCAAACCCTTTTGGTGCTACTGTTATTTTTACATGATCTCCCGGTACAATTTCATAATGAATAATGGCTGGTGTATTATCCTTTGTATTTTCACGTATCAGTGGATCTTTTACAACTGATTTTCGCAGATAACCCTCTACATATCCCTGACGTACACCTTCATTAATTGCATCCTCCAAAATACCACCCTCAAAATGTACATCCTGTCCGATTTCCATAAAAACAACCGCCATACCAGTATCTTGGCAAATTGGTATCATGTCTTTGGAAGCTATATCAAGGTTTTCCTGTAGTTGTTCCAGAATCTGCTGCCCAAGTTCTGATATTTCCTTTTCCTTAGCACTCTGCATCGCTTCTTTCATGTCCTTTGAAAGGAAATGATTCGCCTCGATGCACATTTCTTTTATATTCTTTGTAATTTCAGAAAGCTCAATTGTTCTCATTACACTAATCCTCTCAATAATGTGGAATACTAATACCTATTCAGTATATGAAACATAGCCTTATTTTGCAATCAAAATAATATCGTTTGCTTTTTAACTAAAGCAATGATAATATATGGTTAACAATTTTGAAAGAGGTGAAAAGATGCGGAAATAATCTATTCTTTACAATGTAACATTTGAAATTAACCAATACTGATGTATTGTTATTCATGTTACCAAAAGATAGATTGTGATGCGTCTTTTTATAAAATATAACAGAGTATATATTATCTTATATAGATTCTCTGATATTTATATCTGCGCGCACATAAATCGTTTGGTAACAGACGATTTTTTTATTGGAGGTAAGTGTGAAATCATAAGTTAAATTTTACGCAAAATTAATAGAGGTACGACAAAT
>CAZQTM010000332.1:0-2298 GCA_964595855.1 uncultured Lachnospiraceae bacterium
TATGGAAAATGATTCAAAAAGATTTCGTGAGCAAATCCGATTACTAGAGCGAAAGCTTGGTATACTAAGTAAAGGAAATAATGGGTGTTTTTGTTGTAGTAAAGTTACTTTATCGCAATGTCATGCATTAGTCGAAATAGGACGTTTTAAAATATTATCTCTAAAAGATTTAGCAGATATTATATCATTAGATACAAGTACAACCAGTCGAACAGTTGATACGCTTGTAAAAAAATCTTATGCCCAACGTGACAATGATCCAAATGATAGAAGAAGTATTCAAATCAAACTTACAGATTCTGGCCAAAAACTATATCAGGATATCGAAAATAAAATGAATAATGATTTTTCTATTTGTTTTGAGAAAATCCCACCTAGTGAAAGAGAAAATGTACTTCATTCGATGGATATCATTTTGAATGCACTACAAGAATAGTCTCTTGTATAATTTCTAATTTTAATTTATACCTTACTGTAACTTTTCAAGCAGCATTACCGTACTATAATTGCAATGCTGCTCTTCTAAAGTTTTAAAATTGTATTTTTCAAAAAATTCCTTTTTATTACATTTATAGAACTGAATGAATGCCTCGCAATTCATAATTTCAGCAACATATAAAGGTGCATACATAATTCTTCGCATTAATGACTCAGGCTTCTCCCATTCAAGAATAATCATTTTTCCATTATCTTTAAGAACCCTATATGCCTCCTTCAGTATTCCTTCTCTAAGTTCTGGACTACATTCATGTAAAACCAAACCAATGATAATGTAATCGAAACTTTTATCTGGCAATTTTGTATTAGTTGCATCTGCCATTTTCAGATATACATTATTTAAGCCGGCTTTCTTTATTTTTCGATTTGCCACCCCTAACATTTTCTCTGATATATCAACACCCATAATTTTGCAATGTTCATTTTTTTTTGCTATATTGAAACCATTAGAAAATGTTCCACAACACAAATCAAGAATCCTACATTTTTCATTTGGAACAAACGATTGAATAATATTTCTGGGATTTTTACCTTTCTCAGAAAAATATGTTATATCCAATAAGTCATATACTTTTGATACAATACTATAAAAATTCATCTGCATCTCCTTAATCAAGAAAAAGTACAACTCAAAATCACTTTGTATATATAACTACAAAGCTTTTCCCACTCACTATTTCCTGAGCTTCAATCTTTTTATATCCTGCTTGATTTCCTAATTCTATTAACTGCTCCGGTAAAAATTTTTTAAATCCTTTTTGGGTATATGATAGAGTATCAAGCCATTTCTTTGTATATACAACATTGTAAAATGACTTTCCCGTTTTAAGAACTCTGCGTATTTCACTCAAGCCCTTTACTGTGTCATTCCAAAAATAAACAGTATTTATCGAAGTTACAGAAGAAAACATTTCATCTTCGAACTCCAAATCACAACAATCTCCCACTTGTAAATGTAGATGATTTTCTGCAATTGCCTTTTTATTCTTCTTTGATGCACGAACTTGCATATCTTCAGAAATATCAATTCCATACATATCGACTTTCTTTTTTTTATAGAGAAGTTTCAATAAGAACCCATTTCCGTAGCCAATATCCAGAATCTTATCACCCGAATTAATTTTCATCAGAGAAACAGTTTTTCTATACATAGCCTTGTTTAACACATTCATAATTGCACAGCAAATTCTTCCTATTGTTCCATGCGGATTTCCAAATTGAGAACCGATATAATCTGTAAATTTACTCATGACAATCTCCTCCATTATTTAAAAAACCCTTGAGTAATTTGGCAATCATTTGATAGCTCTATGGCACTTCAGTTGAGGTCATTGCGCCAAACAATCTTTTACATAATCCACTGGAACATCCATACGAACAGCAACTTGCTCCTGTGACATTCCACTGTCATAGAAACGCTTTACGACCATTACAATATCTTCAGCAACTTCAATAATATGGTGGTCTGGGTCATAAAAGCGAACAACTCTTTGACCCCAGCTATGCTCAAGAGGCTCATGTACATACTCGATATTAGTTTCCTTTAGTTTCTCCAAGAACTTATCGATATCATGTTCCTCAAAATAGAGTTCTCCAGCATTGTTTTGAAGACAAATATCTTTATTATTAATAAAACTTCCCCATGTATCAAGCGTTTGCAAAAACAATCCGCTGTCCAACTGAACATTGGCACCAAAATCGCCAACCACATTCATGCCAAGTATATCATGATAGAATTTTTTGCTTTCATCCATATTTTTTACCGCAATTAAGGTTCCTTTATACACGATCATCATCCTC
>CAZQTM010000333.1:0-2274 GCA_964595855.1 uncultured Lachnospiraceae bacterium
ACTAAAACTATTTTACTATAAATAAAATGAATTTCCAATATATAGAAAAATTATCTTGACAGATGCGACATAGGTGTCTCATAATACAAAAAAAGAGACAGTAGCGTCGCATTATTATATAGGAGTATTTTATGGGATTAAAAGGAAATAAGACAAAACAGAAAATTTTAAAAGAATCCAGGAACCTTTTTTCTGAATATGGATTTAAAAACGTAACAATGCAGCAGATATGTGATAAAGCAGGATTAAGCAGGGGTGGATTGTATCGGCATTATGGCAGCACTGGAGAAATATTTGAAGACTTGATGGATGACATGGGGAGTAACCAAGAAGAAGATTTTTATAGTCAGATGGATAAAGGAATCTCAGCAAAAAGCATTATGAATGAGGCACTTGAACGCATGGAAAAAGAGATGAATGAGGAATCTTCATCATTAAATTATGCAATCATTGAATATACAAAGGAATGTAATAATAGTTATTTAAAAAAAGGTAATGAGCGAGCCACAACCTATTGGAGAAACCTTATCGAGTATGGGGTAAATCGTGGAGAATTTGCATGTGCCAACATTGGTGAAGTTGTAGATATGATTTTATATTCTTATCAGGGAGTACAAATGTATAGTCAGTTAATGGAGTTAAATGATAACGTTGCAAGAAATATCGTAAATAGTATAAAAAGGATGGTGTATATAGATTATGAAGGATGAAATTAGATTATCAGTACCTACCATAGAGGATAAGGAAAGAGTATTAGATTTTAAACATGAGTTTATAACAAATGGAGAGCCTATCATTAATGGGTCAGATCTGTTAGATCTAATTGATACCTATGAAGAATGGCTGCAAAAAGTAACCGATAATAAAACAAAGGAAAAAGTAGATACAAACTGGGTTGTAACAGATTCCTATCTTGCTTATAACCATGACAACAGATTAATCGGAATTATTGATCTTAGGCATACATTAAACGAGATGCTAAAGGACTTTGGACATATTGGCTATAGTGTTAGACCAACGGAGAGAAAAAAAGGATATGCTACCCAAATGCTATCGAAAGTCATTGAGATTGGTAGAGAAAAAGGCATTTTTGTTTTGCAGCTATCTTGTATGGACACTAATATTGGATCCAATAAAACAATTTTAAACAATGGAGGAATATTAGAGCGAACCTTTGATCATGAAGGCAAGGTTGCTAATGTATATAAAGTATATGAATCTAATATAACACCTATCATAAATACAGAGAGACTGCTGTTAAGACCTCTAAATGTAAATGATGCACAAGAAGTTTATGATGGATGGACCGGAAACAAAGCGGTAGCAAAGTTTATGCGCTGGAATTTACATAATAATATAGATGATACAAAAGAATGGTTGAGTGGAGAAGAAGATAGTATTAATAACCCCCTCATTTATAATTGGGGCTTTATCTTAAAAGAAACAAATAAAGTAATAGGTTCAGGCGGACTTCTGTATTCAGAACATGAACAGATGTATGAAATAGGGTATAATTTGAATCAAAATTACTGGAATAAAGGGTTAGCAACGGAAGCAACAAAAGCTATTATTCGTTTTGGCTTCACCCATTTACATTTGAAAAGTATTTACGCAACTTATGCTAAAGATAATACTGCATCAGGCAGAGTGTTAGAAAAATCGGGATTTCGTGTAACCGGTGAGGGAGAATATTATAGCTTCGACCATACAAGGAGTTTTCAGTCTATAGAATTAATTCTTAATAATACAGATAACAGAGAAGCACTGTATCTTGGTAATTCTATTTTGTAAGTTGGTGTTTGGATACTTGTTAATAGAGAAACAACTGGATATATTGGGAGGGAACAGAATTGATTATTAAATGCAAGGAGGACTTGAACCTAAAGGATATAGAAGTTCTGATAAATTATGCTTATAAAGATCAGACAGTTGACCAATTGATAACAATGATAAAATCTGTAGACAAAAAAGTAAAATGTAAATCTGGAGAGATAGAAACGTGGAAGTGTGCTTCGGAGATTTATTACATAGAAAGTGTGGATAAGAGGACATTTGTCTATTGTAAAAATGAAGTGTACCAATCAGAATTACGACTATATCAATTGATAGAGGAACTTTTTGATGCTGGATTTGTACAGATTAGTAAGTCATGTATCATTAATCTTAAAATGCTTGATTATATAAAGCCTCTTTTTAATAGCAGAATGGAAGCGACTTTGTGTTATTTGGTTTCATAGCCTCCAATATCCTAATAGATGCGAATAAGAAATCATA
>CAZQTM010000334.1:0-2248 GCA_964595855.1 uncultured Lachnospiraceae bacterium
CCTTTGGTGGTTTAAGAGCTGTTGATTCTTTTGATATTCATATTGAAAAGGGACAGCTATATGGTCTTATTGGACCCAATGGTGCAGGAAAAACTACTGTTTTTAATATGCTGACAGGCGTTTACAAACCAACGGATGGAATGATTGTTCTGAATGGTAAAAATATAACAGGACAGAAAACGACTATGATAAACAGGGAAGGAATTGCAAGGACTTTTCAGAATATCAGATTATTTAAAGAACTTTCGGTATTAGATAATGTAAAGGCAGGACTTCATAATGATTATCAATATTCTACTTTTGCAGGTATTATGAGACTTCCAAGTTATTTCAAAGCAGAGAAATCTATGAATGAGCGAGCATTAGAGCTGCTTAAAGTATTTGATTTAGATAAAGAGAGTAATTACTTAGCTTCCAATTTACCATATGGTAAGCAGAGAAAATTAGAGATAGCAAGAGCACTTGCTACTAATCCCAAATTATTGCTGCTTGATGAACCGGCTGCAGGTATGAATCCAAATGAAACAAAAGAATTAATGGATACAATTCAGCTGATTCGCGATAAATTTGATATGACTATTCTGCTAATTGAACATGACATGAAATTAGTATCCGGTATATGTGAGAAACTAACGGTACTAAACTTTGGGCAGGTACTGGCTCAGGGAAAAACAAGTGATGTGTTAAATGATCCGCAGGTTATTAAAGCATATCTTGGTGAATAAAACAGCCGGACTGGAGGAAAATCAAATGGCAATGCTTGAAGTAAAAGATTTAGAAGTACATTATGGAGTTATAAAGGCTATTAAAGGAGTCTCTTTTGAAGTAAATGAGGGAGAAGTCATTGCTCTGATTGGTGCAAACGGTGCCGGAAAGACTACCATTCTACATACAATCAGTGGATTGTTGAATAAAACAGCAGGTTTGGTTTTTTTTGAAGGAAAGGATATTACGAAAACACCGGCATGCAAAATTGTGTCTTTAGGTATGGCACATGTTCCCGAGGGAAGGCGTGTCTTTTCCCAGCTGACTGTATTTGAAAATTTAAAACTGGGTGCCTATACCAGAAAGGATAAAAAGGAAATAGAGGATACCCTTTCCATGGTATATGAAAGATTTCCCAGATTGAAAGAAAGAAAGAATCAGATAGCTGGGACTTTATCCGGAGGTGAACAGCAGATGTTAGCAATGGGGCGTGCTTTAATGTCTCATCCAAAACTTATATTGATGGATGAACCATCTATGGGATTATCACCTATCTTAGTAGAAGAAATTTTTAAAATCATTAGAGATATTTCAGCAAGTGGTACAACCGTTCTTTTAGTTGAACAAAATGCAAAAAAAGCACTATCCATTGCAGATCGTGCCTATGTGTTGGAAACCGGAAATATTACTCTGTCAGGTGATGCGGATAAGCTGATGAATGATGAATCAGTGAAAAAAGCATATCTTGGCGAATAGAATCGCAGATGGGAGAATAAGGATGGGGAAAATGGTAATTACAATTGCAAGAAGCTATGGTAGTGGCGGAAGAACAATGGGAAAACTGTTGGCAAAAGAATTAAACTTAAAATACTATGACAGGGAATTATTAAGACTTGCGTCAGATAGAAGTGGAATTAATGAGAGTCTTTTTGGTGAAGCAGATGAAAAGGTTAAGTCAACCTCATTATTCAGGATAGCAAGAAAAGCATATAATGGAGAACCAATATCGCCAGACAATGATGAATTTGTTTCAAATGATAATCTCTTTCGTTTTCAGGCGAAAGTCATAAAAGAATTGGCGGCCGAAGAAGATTGTATCATAATAGGTCGATGTGCTGATTATATTTTAAAAGATAATCCGGATGTTATTAGATTATATTGTTATGCACCATTAGAGGATTGTATTGAAAGAGAAAGACAACTTTCCGGATTAAGCGAAAGAGAAATTATTAAGAAAATACAGAGAATTGATAAACATCGTGCTGATTACTATAAGTATTATACAGGTAGTGAATGGAACGATGCCAGAAATTATGATTTGTGTCTGAATACGTCTTCCATGAGTTATGATGAGTTGATTCAAGTAGTTAAATCATACATTTCAGTTTTTAAGAAAGAGAGACAAGGTAAATAATATGTTGGTACAAACTTATGTAGATATGCTTTCCCAAAAATCAGTTATTCGTACATTAGCTGAGTTTGCAACAGTTCGTGGAAAGGAAATTGGATACGAAAATGTATTTGATTATACATTAGGGAACCC
>CAZQTM010000335.1:0-2242 GCA_964595855.1 uncultured Lachnospiraceae bacterium
ATTGATTTTATGAAATAGACGTTGTAAAGTACATAGACTAGATTAAGATTCGTTGGTAATATCTTCACATCTTTGTTGCATTGAACAATATAAATAGAAAGAGCAAGCATCATCATACAGATAACATTTGCTCTCATCCACGCTCCATTAAGTACGTTCAAAACCTAGAAATCCTAGTATTCATAATCATCCTGATAAAGCTTCATGTATTCCCCATAAATAGTCAACGGATCCTCGTCCGTCTTTTTTAGTAAAATGTTATCTTCATAACCATCCTCATGTAACAGACGATGGTAATGCATCGTATCTGACTCTACTACAATGTGTATTTCTGTGATAATGGTATCATCCTCATTATATGTAAAGATTTCAATCTCATCGTCGGATACCACTCTTGGTGTTTTAGCAAAAAAGACATCATACCCCATGTCAATCATAACAGGAATTTGACCACCGTAATTCTCAGACACGGGTGCACCAGTGGCAAGTACAATTGTAAATCCTTCCCCACGATAAACACCGTCAAAGCGAGCCTTATCTGCATTTTGTGGTTCATCCTCTGACACCATCTTGTCCTCAAAAGCACTTTCTGTTCCAAGTACGGAATAAACAGTGCCATCATCCCATAACAGTGTTTCAGGATCATTCAAATCGTAGGCTACTACATATTGACCATGTTCTGTCTCGTTCTCATACTTCGGCGATAATAAAAACACTCCTTTACTCGCCTCTATCTCACTCCAGTGATGTTCTCCTCCACTATTCATATACCATGTAATATCCATCAATCCATTGTAAAATCCATTCTCAAAATTACCGGTTGAAATCACCTTATCTGCACTTGTTACTCCTGAGTTCTTGTCATATTCCTGATGTTTTGACACCTCCGTAATAACACCGTGTCCATTTGGCAAGTCATTACTCCATTCTCCATCATAGCTATAGTAATCAAATTGCTCTTGGGTGGTGTTTAGAAAAATACCAGTTCCCTTTCTGACATCCTGATTCGTATTTCCAAAGTAATATGTTCCGTTTCCATAAGCAATGATTGATGCATCCTTCATCCCTGTCAGGCTATCATCAAGACGGTACTTATTCTCCTTTCCGATTTCTGTAATTAGGTTAAGATAGGCAGGACTTTTAGCCAACACTGCCGCCGCCTCGATTTCTCTTGCCTCAAGTTTCTTAGCAAGTTCAAGCAGCAAATCCATCATTTCCTGATCCGCTCCTACTGCTGTTACTTGTTTCTCTTCAACCGTTTTTGCATAATCTGCCTCTTGATTGTGATCATTGCTGATGATACTTGTAAGCTTCCAAGCTCCGACACCAAGCAGCGCAATCGATGCAGTTATGGCAAGTGTTATTTTTATAGCTCCAAAGGATTTCACTTTAGAAAATGGAGTCAATACTGCCGACTTGGGAACTTCTGTAGGCGATTGATTCGCTATCGGCTCCATTGGATATTCATATTGCGCATATTCTCCTGTGTCGGCATTAAACCAAGTAACTGCCTGCACCTGCATTCCACTTGCATTTTCTGTTATTACTTGCGAATAGTATAATCCGGTATTCGGATCTAATTGATAGCCCTCAGGCGCACTATAAACTGACATAATTCAATTCTTCTCTCCCTTATGTTTTGAATAATTATCTTGAATCATACCCACTATTTTATTAGGAAAAATAGTCTTTTCACATAGACTGGATTAAGATTCGTTGGTAATATCTTAATATCTTTGCTTATTTAACACAAAAAAGAGTAAGAATCTCATTGCCATCTTCATATCTTGATTCTCTATCATCTGCTCAAACAGTCGATAGATATCATTCTCATTGGTCAGCATGACAATGGTTCCTATTCTTTCGTTCTCTTTCTTGGTTATTCGTAGCGCTCCCTCGCTATTGCTTCGCAACAGCTCGTGACACGGCATTCGCCGTGTCACCTCATAGGAATAAAAAAAGCTGGTACCAAGTAACTTGGTCCAGCCGTTTTTATTCCTATAGGGAACGCTTCTCATTGCTTACGCGCTCATGTGTGCAGCAACGTTCTGCAAGCAGAAGTTGCCTCGTAGACTATTCTTATTTATTCATCTGAGCAGCAACTTCTGCTGCAAAGTCCTCATTCTTCTTCTCCATACCTTCGCCAACTTCGAAACGTATGAATTTTGTAACTACAATATTTTTGTTAACTGATTCAAGGTACTTACCAACTGACTGTTTTCCATCTTCAGCTTTAACATAT
>CAZQTM010000336.1:0-2233 GCA_964595855.1 uncultured Lachnospiraceae bacterium
CAAAGTCAAATGCTAATATTCTCTTTTCACTCATTAAGGCACCTCTTTCTATTTCATAACTACCTTTACGCTTGCTCCCTCTAGGACATCCCTCCATTCAACCGAAGGTTCAATGTCCGTTACGACTATATCTATTTTTTCGAATGAACCCATTCGAACAAAAGAGGATTTATCAAATTTTGATGAATCAACCGCAAGTATAACTTGCTTTGCTGACTTTACCATATGTTTCTTAATTTCGACATCTTGCTCGTTAGAATCTGTAATGCCCAATTTCTTATCAATGCCTTTGCATGAAATAATTGCTTTATCAACATGAAAGTGGTCAATCATCTCCTCAGCCTGATGCCCAACCAAAGCCAACGCACCTTCTTTCATTATGCCTCCTGTTGAAAAAACTTTCCATCCAGAAACATCTGCTACTTCCAATAAAATCTCAATTGAATTTGTTATTATTGTTATGTTGTTAAGTTTCTTAATATATTTTATAACATAAACAGCGGTAGAACTGGCATCAAGCATAATATGATCACCATCCTGAATCAATTCAGCAATCGTAGCAGCAATACTTTTTTTACCCTGCACATTTGTCTGTTTTCTGACATTGTAAGGAAGATCAACATTTAAAGTTTCAGCAAGTACTGCGCCTCCATAGGTTTTCTTGACTATTCCATCAACCTCAAGTTTTTCAAGATCACGTCGGATCGTTTCCTCCGTCACGTGATAAAACTTACTTAAATCATTGACTAGTACTTTTCCATCCTGCTGCAGTTTTGTTAGAATTTCACTTCTTCTCTCAATTGCCAACATGCTTTCATATCTCCTGCTTCATTATAAACAATTTTACTTGTCCAACTGTTCCAATACTGCTTTGGTAATCTGTGCTACCAACGCATCCTGATTTTTGATTTTTGTTCTCTCTTGATGAAGCATTGCTTTTCCAGGATGTTTGCCATATAAACCATACTGTTGTCTCATTTCGATCAGTTTCTCTACTTCCTTTTCCGGTATCTCCTTTGGCCCACCAAGTTGTTTTGAAATGAAAAGGAGTTGTGCATAAAATTCTACTGATTCCATCTTATGGTAGGCTGCAAGTAAAGAATCCGCATAGGTCAGTGCTCCATGGTTCTCTAATAATACAGCATCATAAGTTTGAAGGAACTTTGAAACTGCATTTGGTATTTCCATTGTAGAAGGAGTTCCATAAGGTGCAATCGGTACAGTACCAAGTGCAAGGATTGCCTCTGGCATAATTGGTTGATCCAAAGGGATACCCGCAATTGCAAATCCTGTTGCATACATTGGATGGGCATGGACAACAGACTTAACATCAGACCTCTCAGCATAAACTCTCATGTGCATTTTAATCTCACTTGAAGGCTTAAAATTTCCATTTGAATATATAATATTCCCTTCTTTATCAACCTTGCATATATAGTCCGGTGACATAAATCCTTTGCTTACTCCGGTTGGAGTACACAGATATTCATTATCGCTAAGCTTTACAGAGATATTACCATCATTTGCTGCCACCATACCTCTGTTATAAATCCTTTTTCCAATATCGCAAATCTGTTCCTTAATCTCGTATTCTGATACCATTATTCCATATCTCCTTATTGTGTTGTTTTTATTTGTATTCATTTGTTTTGTTTTTGTTTGATTGGATTTTATCATATTTTTAATAATAAATCAAGCCTATTCATATTGTTTCTTTTTGTTTTTTACATTCATCAAATGTTCAATTAAGCTTAACACTTGGCTCATTGTCGGCGCAAAAAAAAGCTGTCGCACCAATTGATTACAATCAGCAGTGCACAGCTCTATACCACTATCCTTTTATTCATTAAAATAATCCAAATATTTTTTCCCTAAAAGAATCATATAATTTATCATAATTCGCATAACTAATCTTACTATCCTTGAAAGTTGCTCCCCATAAACTGCATATATTCTTTGCTATCAAATCTGCATAACCATTTTCTGTAAGAAGCAATGATGGAAACACATAATAGATCATAAAAAAATTCAAATCAACCTGCTTACGGGATTTTATATGTCCTTTCACAGTAAAAGCATCTTTCACTTTATTCACAAACGTTTGAGCTATTAATATAGTAGCTTCATTATGATCCTCTGCCTGCTCCACGTATGAAGTCATCTCCAGAAAGAAATGACCATTCTTTTCTCTGAATGCAACCATATTCTTTTCATAAGATGCTTTCTTTAGTTT
>CAZQTM010000337.1:0-2229 GCA_964595855.1 uncultured Lachnospiraceae bacterium
ATTCCTACTCTTCATATGATTCTGTCTATGGAGGAACTACATATTCCTATTCCAAAGATTATGATGGATATAAGGGCACTATTAAGTATATGTTCGACCAAAATAAGCAGCTAATGTGTATAGCCTGGGCATATGGTTGTGATGACGAAAATGAATTGCTATCTTTATATGAAAATATAAACCAAAAGGTAAATGAAACACATGGTGAAAGTAGCTACAATGCTGACAGTCATGCCAGTAATTATGGTAATGTATGGTATCTTAAAAGCGGTGACATCATTCTCAGCACTATGGTAACTGCTGAAAATAAGGCATTACAATATGCTTATTTAAATCCTTTGGTTTCCAATTCTGACACACAGACCGAGACTGATTAAGCGAAGTATAATATAAATGCCTTTTTCTATCTCAATTACATAATTTATTCCTGCTTACTGATTTACGGTTGCCATAGTGTTGCCACGTGATTATTACATGATATGTATCATATCATATCAATACATCAGTCTAGATTTTTGAATTAATTCTTTGACATATAAATGATTTTTTCTAGCTGAGTTGATATAGCAAGTTCTTTTGTCATATCCAAACCCAGTAATCCTTGTTCACTATATACTTTGTAATATGCATCTTGAATCATTTCTACTGTTTTATAAGTTCCAACTTCCCTGTCCCATGAAATAACTTCGTCCAAATTAACCATGTTATCCCAGTAACTTATCTCACGATCTACTATTTGAACTGCTTTACCATCCTCATCAAAAGAGATCAATCTAATCCTCTCTTCTTCATCTGCCACAGTGTTACTCTCTCTAATAACCATGTAATCATCAGTAATTGGCGTCATATACTGTTTATCACTATCTCTGAAAGCAATTTTAGTATAGGCTTCTTCCGATAGCGCCCCATCTACTATTGCTGTTCTTACAATTCCAGCAGGTTGTCCATACCCTTTTGAAACATACACTGTGACTTTGCAAACATCATCTATAATAACCGAACGACCTCCTTGATCATCCATAATATCAGTTTCATATGAGTAAGGTATGTTCGTTAGAGTCTGTATTTCACCCGGTTTTTTTTCAAATGAAAGACTTTGTATTAATCCACTTGCAGAATTATTTGCGAAACCACGGAGTTCAGCCATCCATCCAATATCTCCTTGATATTCATTAGCTTTTCCTGTAGCATAATAAACATTATTATCAAAGCATGAATATCCTTTTGTCTCACTTCCTGCATAGAAGAAGCATTCATCTTCTATAAACTGCCTTCTTACATCCGGATTCTCAAGCCATTCTTCTTTTTTCCCACTTTCCGGGAAAACCATGAATTCTCTACTTCTGTTTAAAGCATCTTCTTCCGACTCAAATATAAGTTTTTCACTTGTTCCTACAAGTCCACCAAACTCATCATAGCTATTCATAGACAGTATAGTTGCCGACTTATTCTCTACATCGACTACACCGTAACAAAATTTACGATTAAAATATTTCCAGCCCATAACCCAAACACGAACCTTAGGTAGTTCTGCCATCGTAATAATGTAGCTACTAGTCATCGGTGTAAAATAACTACTGTCCAATGCGCTATCTATGAAAACATCAGGGATTGGATCAATATCTGTAACTATTTCTTTGTATTCGTCATTAATGACCAGAAATTCCTTTGACTCATATTTATCTTCTTTTTGTTCAAATGGATTCTTTCCATCATCAAAAGAAAATCGAATCGTACAATTCTTAATCTCCGAGAAGTCCGCATCAACAGATTCCCCCTCTTCATTCTGTAGAGGAATATAGAAACGAATCGTATATACATCTTCGTTTCGATCAATCTGTAGTCTATTACTTGTATCCCTATCACTAGCTGTAATCGATTTATTTTCATAGATATAATAAGAATAGAACTTCTCATTTTCGTGTGTTTTATCATGATTAATAACAAATTCATACTTCTTGTTATTTCCGGCAAACTCAATCTTGATATTGGCAGTGGTTCCTTCTACACACTTTGAAAAGAAATTGTCTCTATCATAATATGTTATGGTTCCACTTCGTGAACTATACAACTCCAATTTCAATGGTACTGATTCTACATCTTCTGTTCTAGGCTCTACCGACATAGTACTTTCATTTGATTCGTTTGTTTCAACTGTTACGCTTGGTTCTGCATTTGTCTGCTCCTTATCTCCACAAGCTACCAATGTTGTCATAGCAACTACTGTTG
>CAZQTM010000338.1:0-2223 GCA_964595855.1 uncultured Lachnospiraceae bacterium
AAAAATGTTTGACATTTTTTTAATCAAAGAGTATGTTAATAGCATAAATTGAAAGTGAGGATTTTGTTTGTTAATTGCATCCTTAGTGTAAATAACTAATCTATGTAAATGGTACTAATTTAACCTGTTATCAGGTTTTGTTTGTGTACCCTGGATTCGCTACAGATGCAATATACAGACTCTACTCAGAATGAATTACCTATGGTCTGTCGCTGTGCGGATACTCCATAGGTTTTTTTTATTACAATTTATTTTGAATAGAAAGGATTAATTAATAAATAAATGAAGACTTGTTATCAAACATTAGAATATATTGAA
The DNA here is from genome assembly GCA_964595855.1 of uncultured Lachnospiraceae bacterium. GTDB lineage: Bacteria > Bacillota > Clostridia > Lachnospirales > Lachnospiraceae > RGIG8767. The sequence goes on from CAZQTM010000338.1 coordinate 319, forward strand.
ATTTTGAAAAAATTGAGTGAAAGTGCTATCAGCAAAGAAGCAAAAGAATTATGTCATAAGTTAGAACCATTTTATAATGAGTTGCAGCTACGAAAAGAAATGCGTGATACAACTCAGGCAAAGGTATTACTTAATACATTTGGAAATCCACCGCTTCCACTTATGGAACACATTGACGAATACATTAAGATGGCCTCAAAAGGAGATTTACTATCCGCTCACGAAATATCATCTGTTGGTACTTTTTTAGTTTCAGTTGGCCGTATGAAACAATATCTTGAAAAAGGATGCCTCTATAAGGTTGGATTGTCATTTTACCATGAGAATCTATTTCCGTTAAAAGACTTACAGGAAGAAATAGCCCGAAGCATTCGAAATGAACAGATTGATGATTTCGCATCCCCTCTACTTCATGATATTAGAAGAGAACTAATTCTTTTAGAAGAAAAGATAAAGTCAAAAGCAGAAGCCATTATGAAATCATCAAAAATGTATATGGCTGAGAATTTTGTAGTAACCAGAAACGGAAAAGTTTGTCTTCCTGTAAAAAAAGACTGTAAGTCAAAGGTAAACGGTTCTGTCATTGATACTTCCTCTTCAGGTTCCACTCTTTTTATTGAACCAACAAGCGTTTGCAAATTACAAGAGGAATATGATTTATTAAAAATAGATGAAGATAATGAGGAACGACGTATTCTTTACACACTGATTTGTCAAATTAGTGATAATGAAGAAGCAATCAAACAGAATATTCGTACATTGATTCATCTGGATTTTGTATTTGCAAAAGGTAAATTAAGTATCGAAATGGATGCCGTTGAACCAGTCATAAATAATAATCAATATATCCATATTGTAAAAGGAAGACATCCCTCTCTCAGCAAGGACAACTGTGTTCCTTTAGATTTTGAGCTTGGAAGCAACTCTACTCCTGAACCAAAAAATATGAAAAAGGGAATGATTATAACAGGACCTAATACCGGAGGAAAAACTGTAACCATTAAAACAGTAGGACTGTTTTGCCTTATGGCTTGCTCGGGACTTCATATCCCCTGTACAGAAGCAGATATTTGTATGGTAAACCAAGTACTTTGTGATATTGGAGATGGGCAGAATATATCTGACAATTTATCCACTTTTTCTTCCCATATATCAAATATATTAACGATATTAAAAAAAGTAACAAAAGAAAGCTTTGTTATACTCGACGAGTTGGGATCGGGAACTGACCCTGCAGAAGGAATGGGTATTGCAATTTCAATAATAGAGCAATTACGAAGAAGTGGCTGTTTATTCCTGATTACGACGCATTACCCGGATGTTAAAACGTATGCTGAGGAAAAAGACGATATTATGAATGCAAGAATGGCATTTGACCGCGATAATTTAAGACCTGAATATCGATTAGAAGTCGGCAAATCCGGTGAAAGTTGTGCTTTATATATTGCGAAGCACTTAGGACTTCCTGATGATATAATCTTATACGCAGAGCGTAAGGCATATAGAATGGATACGTCAGATTTGGAAAAAGACTTTTCGTTTACCAGAAATTTAAGAAAAGATCCTGTTCCTCATATAGAACGCATACCGGAGAATGAAATTAATAAACAACAAAAATCATATTTTAACAGAGGTGACAGCATTACCATAGATGGTAAAATAGGAATCGTTGTCAAGCCATCTGATGATGAAGGAAATGTATTGATCCAGATGCAAAAAGAAAAGATATTGATAAATCACAAGAGATTAAAGCTGAAAGTGGCTGCAAGCGCACTTTACCCAGATAATTATGATTTTTCCGTAATCTTTGATACCGTAGCCAATCGAAAGGCAAGACATCAAATGGAAAAAGGTCACTTTGAAGGGTATGAAGTTGCATTGGAAGAAAACTAAAGTTACCTAAAT
>CAZQTM010000339.1:0-2221 GCA_964595855.1 uncultured Lachnospiraceae bacterium
TCTTATGGCGGATGAGGAATCAAAAGCAATCTTTTGGGAGCGTTTTAAATTCGCAGTAACAGGAGAAAAAAGGTTTCTATTGGACGCTGTAAGCGATAGTTATAAATATAATGAGATATTTGCAAATCCTTCTAATATTGCCTTAGTAGAGATATTAAAATTATTAAGTAACACAAAAGAAAAAAGCGAAATTGTTATATTTGGTGCATCAGATAAAGCAATGACAATAGTCGAATTGCTTTACGAATTTTCCTTTTTGGAAGGAAATATGCCAAATATTGAGTGTTACTATGTTGATAATGATCCTAATAAGTGGGGAAAAACATATGGATGGCATAATCCATTGATGAATCTCAACGTCTATAATCCAGAAAGACTGAAAGAAAAAAAGATTAATAGATATGTATTCTTAGCAGTTAATACTTATTCAAATGATCAAAGGATTACGAAACAACTTTTAAGTTATGGAGTGGAGGAAGACAGAATATATCATAGCCTTATTGAGTATGAATATTTCTTAGGAAAGATGTATTTAGCGGAAGATGTTATGAAACCACGTCAAGGAGATGTATTATGTGACATAGGTTCTTTTGATATGTATAATACAGAACAATTTATCAAGTGGAATCCAAATTATGAGCATGTGTATGCATTTGAAGCAGATCCAGTATCTTATAGTAAATGTGCAGATAAGAATTTGGGAGAAAATGTTGACGTATATAATTTGGGTATTTGGTCAAGCAAATCGCAGTTATCTTTTGAAAGTGCTCCAAATGGGGAATATGGTGGTTCTAGAATAAATGAGAAGGGTGAAGTAATAATTGATACTGTGTCGCTTGATGATTTTTTGAAAGAAAAAAAAGTCGATATAATCAAGATGGATATAGAAGGTGCTGAGTTAGAAGCATTAAAAGGAGCGCAAAATGTGATAAGAACACACAAACCTTGCTTAACGGTTTCAATTTATCATAAACCAGAGGATATTTTGGAATTGCCATTATATGCATATACATTAAACCCAAATTATAGATTCTATTTACGTCATCACACATATGGAATTTTTGATACTGTGATGTATGCAATAGACAAAGATAGGTAAGGAATAATATGAAAATCGTAATATATGGAGCGCAAGGCATAGCACTGGGAACATTTTTGGCGATGAAGGAAACAGCTCAGGATATAACGGTTGATTGTTTCCTGGTATCAAAAAAAGAAGGAAATCCGTCCGTGTTAGGAGGACTTCCGGTTTATGAATTGAAGGAATTTATTGCGAGCATATCTGAGCATGACAGACAAAATGTAAAAGTTTTTATATGCACACCTGAAAATGTTATGGATGACATAAAAACGAATCTGATAGGACAGGGAATATATGATATTACATGTATAGATTCAATTAAGTTTTCAGAAATGCAAAAAAATGCATTCTTGAAAAACAAGAAATTTGTTCCATTAGAATTATTTCCGATTGGTAATCATAAGGCGCAACTACATGTTTTTAAAATGAGGCATAGTTTAGATAAAGCAATAAGCTTGCATTTTAAAAATCCAGACTATATGATCGACTTGCAAGTTGGTGCGGTGAAAACGGAAAAACGCATATCTAAATTATCGGATGATTTGGGTGACAATATATCAGAACGAAATGGTGACTATTCAGAATTGACTGGATTGTATTGGGTGTGGAAGAATTTTCTGCCTAAAGAAGATATGAATCATTATTGCGGCTTGGCACATTATAGAAGATTACTTGATTTTTCCGAGGATGATCTTCTTAGACTCTTAGATAATGATATAGATGTTGTACTTCCTTATCCTATGCCATATGAACCCAATATTGAAGCTCATCATTTGAGATACCTAATAGATTCAGAATGGAATGCGGTTTTGCAAGCCGTGGATGAATTACAGCCGGAATATGCGGTGTCCTTTAAAGAAATATTAAAGCAAGGCTATTATTACAATTACAATGTAATATTAGCCAAGAATAATGTGCTTCAAGATTATTGTGACTGGTTATTTCCATTACTATTCCGGATAGAAGAGATAAATGATCCAGAAGGGATAAAACCACCCAACAGGTTTATGGGTTATGTTGGAGAGACATTAGAAACTTTGTATTTTATGCATAATAAGGACAGGCTGAGAATAACGCATACAGGATGCAGATTTTTGATGTAAATTATTGATTTTGAATAGGAAAGTTATCTTAGTCATA
>CAZQTM010000340.1:0-2202 GCA_964595855.1 uncultured Lachnospiraceae bacterium
CCTACACCAACTTTACTTTCTATTTTCAAATCAGCTTTGTGACGATCTAAAATTAACGATGCTAAGGACAAACCAAGTCCGGCACTTCCCTCTTTGCGGGAACGAGATTTATCTACCATATAAAATTCATCACATATTTTTTTCAAATCTTCTTCACTTACACCAATACCCTCATCCTTCACCATAAAAACATAAGAATTCTCTTCTTTTTTCCCAGAAAACAGGATGGTACTATGTTCATCGGATGCTTTTCTTGCATTATCGATAAAATTGATAAATGCAGCTACTAAAAGGTCTTTATTTACCAAAAGAACGGTATTTTCTACATCAAGAATAAGGGTAATTTCTTTCGCTTTAAGAGCAGGCGATACGAACCCCTCGATTTCTTTAGCCAGGACGTTCGCGCTAATGGGATTTTTTTCAATCTCATGCTGATTTAAATAGATAAGCTCGAACAATTTCTGGGACATGATCTCAAGTCTTTTCCCGGCAGAGAAAATATAGTTTAGAAAAGTGACCTGGTCCTCGCGTGGTAATTCAATCGAGCGCATGGTGTCAGAGTAGCCGATAATGGTTGTCATTGGAGTTTTAATCTCATGGGTGAAGTCTGCCACGAACTGTTCTCTGCGTCGTATCTGCTGTTGCAGCTCATTTACATGATTATCTACAGAAGCAGCCATATGATTGAATTTTTCTGCAAGATTTCCAATTTCATCATTTGACTTAATGTTTGCCCGCATTTTATAATTGCCGCCAGACATCTCGTCAGAAACTTTATTAAGCATTTCCAAAGGCTTTGTCAGAAAACTACTAAGGATAAAAATGAGTACACCACCAGAGAAAAGAATGGAGAGTAAAAGCAGTTTAAAAAAGTTAATCTGCTCTTCCATCAGTACATATGCATCCTCAATGCTTCGCTTTGTTATGACCTGTAAAATGGAATCATTGACCTTATTGCAGGAAGTAACATAAATGTAATGTCCATCATTTTCATTACTAATGACATAATTTTTGGAACCAATGGTGTAGAAGTCAAGAAGAGAGGCTGGTATACTGGCCTGATCTTTATGTTTATCATATAAAATACTTCCGTCATAGTGAATAAAAAGAGTAGTATTAGAGGAAATCATTCCGCTGTCAGTCCTGGTCCCGATTTTTGTAAGTTCACTATTAATATTTGAATCATCACTATTAAGAACTTGTAATAAATCATATTCGACAGAAGACTGGGCAAGATTATTTTCCACTACTGCATTCTTAATAAGAGTATCCAGTGCTAATCTGAAATTTTTCTGAATCATGATGTAGCCGGTGAAACCAAGTGAGACAGACAACACCACAATATTAACAATTAAAACTTTGTATTTAAACTTCATTATGTAAGGTATCCTCCAACCGGTAACCAACGCCATACATTGTTTTAAGGTTGTCTGTAAACGCTAGTTTTTTACGAAGACGTCGTATATGTAGATCCAATGTTCGGGTTTCTCCTATATATTCTGTTTCCCAAACTTGTTCATAGATTTTATCTCGAAACAAGGTCATATTTTTATTTCTGACTAAGAGGAGTAACAGGTCAAATTCTTTAGGAGTCAGGTCAACTCCTTCTCCATTTTTCTTGACAATTCTATTTTCAGTATCTATTTCAATATCCTCAAAAATAAGTATTGCATCTGTTTTATGATAACGGCGAAGAACAATATTGATTCGGGCTAACAGTTCCACCACTTCGAAGGGCTTAACAATATAGTCTTCTGCACCGGAGGTTAGACCTTTTATTTTGTCGTTCATAGTTGATTTTGCTGTCAGAAAAATAACAGGAATGCCAAGAGGACGAATGTATTCCATCAGCTCATAACCATTGATATGAGGAAGCATAATATCTAGAAGAATTAAATCAAAGTTTGCAGTTTCTTCTAGTAGATTTGCAGCTGCCATTCCATCATAACAGGTCCTGCACTCATAGCCACATCTTGTCAAATGAAACCGTATCAGATCAGAAATCGCTTCTTCATCTTCTACGATAAGGATTTTAATCATTGGTTATGTCCCCTTCTTGTATATTCTTGTTGTAATAATACCACATTCCCCCATATTATGTAGAATAATTGTATCTAAAATATATCAAAATATTGATACTTTTTGGAAACAAATGTGTTTTATTATAGATTAATTAGGTGAGGTGTCAAGAGTGAAAATAAT
>CAZQTM010000341.1:0-2200 GCA_964595855.1 uncultured Lachnospiraceae bacterium
TATTGGTGCAATTGAAAAAATCGATTTTATTGAAAATATGCAAGTGTGACAAAAAAATAGGCGATTATACTATCAGTGCAGGTAGTAATGAGATTATTTATCATAGTGTAGGGCGTTATTGGTTAAAAGCTTTTGATTTTGTTCCTGTATTTAAGAATGAAAAATCGGGTGTGAGTAGAAGTTCAAAATATAAGAGTTTGTATTTTAAGGAAGAAGTAAGCAGATCAGTCATACTTGCACTGATAAATTCATCATTATTTTATTGGTATTGGATAGTGATGTCTGCAGCAAGAGATTTTACAAAAAAAGATATAGGTGAATTTCCGTATGATAATTCTTTATCTGCGGCTGTAGATTATAAGAAGTTGGATAATTTGGTTTTTGAACTGATGGGAAGCTACCAGGAACATTCAATAATGCTAGAAACAAATGGAGTGAATGGTAAGACGATTTTGCAGGAGTTTCATCCGAGTCATAACAAAAATATCATGGACCAAATTGAACTTATAATTGGGGAAATGTACGGCTTATCAGATGAAGAAATACAGTATCTTATTAATTATGACTTAAGATTTCGAATGGGGGATGATGAAGACTAATGGAGTATAAAATACAAGCACTGAATGGCTTTCAACTCTATTCGGACCAATTGATTACAGTTTTTAGAAGCTTTTACGAAAATGAGAATCTTGATTTGGATGTGCTGACTGAATTTACTGGATTTAATCGAAGAAAGTCGAGATTATTATTAAATTTTTTGGCGGATTTAGGATTGAGTCAGAAGAGAACTTTTGCAAAAACAGAGTTAGGACAATTAGTATTTGATAATGATGGTTTTTTGCAGGATGAAGGAACTTTGTGGTTTTTTCATTACATGATAGCTTCTAATGAATATATTGTTGTGTGGAACAGAATGTTGAATGAATTGATAAATATGTCAGAATTTAAGCAGGATAATTTTTACGAACTGTTTTTCGATCTTGAAGGGCAGATTTCGGATTATTCCTTTAAGAAACATATTCATCAGGAAGTAAGCACTGTGATTAAAACATATACGGAAACACTTCTCAAAGGACTTGAGTTAATGGAAGAGGATTACGATGGAAAATATTTGATAAATAAAAATCCGGATGTAGATGATGCAATATTATTAGCTTGTATTTATCAGTTTAGAGAGAAGTTCTTTAAGGGGGCAACGGCATTATCTATCAGGGAGTTGGTAGATGGAAAGAATGGTGTGGCAAGAATTTTTACGATTGATGAGTATTCGTTCCGAGAAGCGTTGGAGAGAATGAAGAATAATGGTTGGATTACAATTGAAGCAAGAGGTAATCTTGACCAGATTAGATTGCAGGATGGAGATAGAACGATGCAAGCTATGACCGATTATTATTTGAACCGGAGGTAGTTATGAATATAAATGAGTATGTTACCTGTCAGTTGCATGAACGATATAAGGCATTTATTCTTTGTGGTTCAGGCCTTACAGGTAAAACACAGCTGGTAAAAAGAATTGCAGAAGAAAGAAATGGATTGTATCTAGACATTCTGCAAATGATTAGCAGCGATGAGCGATTAAAACTAAAGATAAATGCAATCAGTCCGGAACAACTTATGAGAATGATTGATCTCAAAGAATATGATTTGATTATTGCGGATCAATTGGATATAGTATTTTCTCTATGGTCAGAGACAAAACAAAGAGAATTTATAAGGCGTTTAGATAAAAAATCAAACGGATCTTGCATCATTGTTGTGTTGCATAACTACAAACTACTGGAGCAAGGTGGATTGATGGAAAACAATAGCCGGGGAGATAAGCGGATAATCAATATTGCAGAATTATCATAGAAGGAGCAAGAAATATGGCGAAGATATCAGAAGTGTTAGATATTCAGAGAAGTTATTCTGAGCAGGTAGAACTTAGAAGTGAGTATTTTGATGTAGATACAAGAGTTGACAGAATGGCACACTACAAACCAATTAGAGCTCATAGAGTGGCATTTGAAAAGATTGCAGAGGGTATATGGCAGCAGAATAATAAGCGTAGCTATGTATTGTCGGGTTCTTTTGGTACAGGTAAATCTCACTTGCTTATGATGGCAGCAAGTTATTTTTCAACACCTTCCACAACACCAGAGATGCAGCAGTTTTTCTCAAATTATGAAGTTGCTGAGCAGGAGGAAAAAGTAGAAAATCC
>CAZQTM010000342.1:0-2196 GCA_964595855.1 uncultured Lachnospiraceae bacterium
TCATCATAACCCGGAGGGCCTCCTGCTTCTCTACCGAGATGACGTTTTGTATCCTCATCAAATGCCCGCTTCATAACTTCTGTCATCTCCTTGACATCCGATTTGACTGCCTTCTCAAATACCAACTCCTGATTCATATTACTTCCTCTCTTTCGTCTATACTTTTCTTTCTATTTTATATTTAAATTTATAACAAATCAATTTTATCATTGAAAACTTTTGCCCCATAAGCACAAACTTAGCCAAAATCCCAGAAAAATTTATTTCTTGACTATAATCCGTTTATCAATTATAGTATCAATATAAGAAGTTAGTTTAATGTCGTAAGCGTATTTCGCTAGAACGAGTCACTCGCTTCTTATTTTTATGCTTTTATAATGTGAATTCAACACTATCTTCTTTTTCACATGAATAACATTATCTTGATTCATTACAGGTAATGCAAATCTTGTAAAATACCGATTCCATCCATACTTAGCTTTAACACTATTCTTTTTCTCTCATACTACTGTAGTATCCAATAAAAAATCTATAAGTCCAATATTTAGTATTCCATTATCATCATACCATCTTTTTCGAATATCCTTTCTTACTATCACCTTTGGAAAATTGTCACCAGTCAAAGAAAACGGACGAAGTTCCTGTGTTATTTTTTCGTCTGTACCAAGTGCAAATGCAGATTGAATATATGTTTTCTTTCCACCTGAATTTACAACAAAATCAATCTCTCTAGGAATCCGAACCGAATTAATATTTTTATTTTGCTCTCTGGAATACACAACACCTACATCTACAGAAAATCCTCTAATAATCAGTTCATTGTATATAATATTTTCCATAATGTGTGTCATTTCCTGCTGTCTAAATCCAATTCTTGAATTCCTAAGACCCATATCTTCACAATAATACTTATATGGATAATCAAAGTATGATTTTCCTTTCACATCATATCGTTTTGCTTTTGTAAATAAGAATGCATCTTCCAAATATTGAATATATGAGGTTACTGTATTCTGAGAAATTCTTATGCCTTTTTTTGTATTGATCGTATCTGCTATTTTTTTGGGATTTGTTAAAGACCCTACAGAAGAAGAAAGAAAATCAAGAATATTTTCTAATGCATCTTCTCTCATAAGCTTATTTCGCTCAATGATATCTTTCAAATACGTCTCGTTAAATAGTGACTCCAAGTATTTCATTTTTGATACATCATCCGGTCTTGTGATTACAAACGGCATTCCACCATAAAACGCATATTGCTCAAATGCATCTTCTTTGTCTCCTTCAACAGCAGAATAAAATTCACGAAAGGATAAAGGATGAACATGGATTTCATCACTTCTTCCTCGGAACTCCGTAAGAATATCACTAGACAGCATTTTTGAATTACTTCCAGTTACATATACATCCAAATTGGAGGCTTCCTTTAATTCATTTAATACCTCATAAAAAGTGATTTTCTTACCCTCAGGTAAATACGGATTTGATACTTCATCTGACATCTGAATTTCATCGATAAATAAATAAAATTTCTCATCTTCATTTTCTATAATTTTGGAAATATATTCTGATAATTCCAATGGATTTCTGAATCGAATATCCTTTATTAAATCCAATTGAATAGTAATAATACTACTTTCTTTCACTCCTTCATGTAACAAATAGTTCTTATAAATCTTACCCAATAAATATGATTTTCCACATCTTCTAATTCCAGTTATTACTTTTATCTGACCATCCCACCTATAAGTAAGTAATTGATTTAAATAGATATCTCTTTTAATTTCTTCCATAACATACCTCCGCTGAATACTTTTGCCCTAATAGTCTTTACTTTACAATCTATTTTATTCCTAAATATAAATTAAATCAACTATTTCATTGAAAACTACAGCCCAAATGTATTGTAATATTCAATCCAATATATCTTTTCATCAACTACCACACTAATCGGTTTTCAAAAGACTTTTTACAATATATAATAAAAGAATTTGAAACGCTTGCCCCTCCCCGCGTTTCAAACCGGCAGACTATCTGCCACACACAACGCTCCCCACCCTGTCATGGAATTGGGTGTATCAAGCCCCGGTAGCTGTCTTGCTCCCCTAATCAGATATGCCTTGACCTTTTGCCCGTATAGATAGAGATCATTTTCCTGAATAATGCCCCACTCCATCAACAAAGCCGCACTGCCTG
>CAZQTM010000343.1:0-2189 GCA_964595855.1 uncultured Lachnospiraceae bacterium
TATTTTTGTGCATTTTTTCATGGGCAATTCCTCATATTAATCTGGTCACATGGTTACTATCTCCTTTACTCTTTTATTATAATCGAAAATTATGTCACAAGAAAAAACAGGTGTGAATAATTTGTAAACTTTGTGTATCTAAATAAATAAAAAGTTTTCTATTAATTAATGCCTAGGACTTATGCTTCAACAAATTCTTTGCTTGTCATAATATCTGCAAATGCATTCTCCAGTGATGCCATATAAACACTTTGTACTACATTGGCAGGTATCGTTTCACCTTTCCAATCCAAAGATTTTGTTGTACAAGCGTCTGATATTAATGTAACATGGTAACTCAAATTTTTTGCAGCTCTAACGGTTGTGTCAACACACATATGGGTCATCATTCCGCAAACCACCAATTTTTCAATATGGTTTCTTATCAGCTCAAGTTGTAACTCCTTATTAGAAAAACTACTGGGCCTATTTTTTATAAATACCTTTTCACCATCCATTGGACGTATCTCATTATGAATTTCAGCTCCGAAACTGTCCGGCACAAAGAAAGATGCTTGTTTATCTGATACATGTTGAACAAAATAAACCGGTAATCCTTTTTTTCTAAAAAAATTAAGTAATCTTTTGACCTCTTTTAACGCTAGTTCTGGTTGAAATAGTTCACAATTACCATTTGGAAAATAATCATTTTGAACATCGATAATTAAAAGTGCTGTTTTCATTTTACAATTCCTTCCTTTCTTGTTTTAATATATAAAGAATTTGATTGAATGTAAATTACTTACTTTTTTGTATATAGACAGATTAATATTTGATTCCTTTTTTATCTAAAGCATCTTTCATTTCATGCTGAACCATGTATTCAATACCAATTTCCTGCATAATATCAACTGCAGAAAGCATCTTCTTTCCACGCTGCGTCAAAAAGTATTCTACTTTTAATGGATACCCCCCATATGTTTTTTTATCAACCAATCCAAATGCCTTCATCTCATGCAGTTGCTCCAATAACATTTTCTGACTGATACCGGCGATCGATTTGTGTAATTCTGCAAACGAACAAACACCATTTTTTAATTGAAAAATAATGATTGGCTTCCATTTTCCCTTTACCATGTCATGCACTAATTCTAATGGACATGTATACTCTTCCCTAATTTTCAAAATAATCCCCTCCTAATATTTTATCTGACCCTTTTATACGTTAAGATTCGAACTGTGGAAGATACTAACGAGCAGCCTACTGCAATTGCTCCTGCGTAAGCAATTGTTTTCATTCCCTGATTCCAAAACATATCCATATTTTTATTAATTAAATAATACATGGTGTAATAGATTCCTCCTCCAGGTACAAGTGGAATAATACCTACAATTAAAAAAATAGTAGCAGGTGCCTTGAAAAAGCGGGCACATATTTCTGATAGAATGGCGACAGCCAAAGTTGCCAGGAAATAACCAGAAACATCTAATCCAAAATATCTTGAATATTCAATTATTAACCATGATATCGCCCCAATTGCACTTCCTGCCAAAATATATTTTCTCTTCCTTACTTCAAATACAATACTGAATGAAAAACATCCAAGAAAGGCATAAAAACATGGAAGAAATCCAACATAATCTATTTGTGAACTATTATTCTGAACGAATTCACCAAATGCCATCTTCATTCCGGTTATTGGAATCGCAATGCCTATTGCAATTGCCATTCCTACAATTAATACCTCAGACAGCTTCGTAAGTGCCGTAAGAAAATCTCCAGCCAGTACATCCCTAACAACATTTGTAATTGCTAATCCAGGTACCAGTAACATGATTGCTCCAATAATAATTATATCCAAATGAATAATCGTTCCTGTGTAACTTAAAACAAGAGGAATAACAGCCAATAATATAGATGCCAGCAGATTGGTAAAAAAAACATTTGCTTTAACACGTCTCATATTAAAAACCATAAACTTCACAATAAGGCCACATAAAAAAGATATTACAGAATCTAATACTGTTCCACTCTTATAAAGTGTAAAGAAAAAAGCCACTAATCCGTAAGCCATAAAACTAATCCAAAGTTTGTAAGGTTCTTTCGCTACAATCTCATTTAACAATTCATTTGCTTCATCCATTTGAGGGCACTTCATACAAATAGATCTGCATAAATTATTTAATTCATCCAGCTTATGAAGATTATT
>CAZQTM010000344.1:0-2180 GCA_964595855.1 uncultured Lachnospiraceae bacterium
GAGGCAATTGGTGGAGCAATTATTGGTGGTGTATCTGCTACCGGTGGAGCAGGAAGTATTGAGGGTTCACTAATTGGTGTATTTGTCATTTGTCTTTTAAAAACAGGTCTGCCGTACATAGGATTACAAGCAAACTGGCAGCAAATAATTACTGGTGTTGTATTAATTACAGCAGTATTAGTAGATATTATCAAGAAAAAGCGGGTAAAGGTTTAAACAAAGCAAAAGTATTTATAATGATATGAGACTGCATGGGCGGTTACATATAAATCATTTAACAAACCAAAAATAAGGAGGATTAGTAATGAAAAAGAAAGTATTAGCAACACTCTTATCAGTAGCAATGGTAGCAACGCTTTTAGCTGGTTGTGGTGCAAAGGAAGAAGCAGCTGCACCAGCAACAGCAGCACCAACAACAGCAGACGAAGCAGCTCCAGCAACAGAAGAAGCAGCTGCACCTTCAGGTGATTATTCATTTGAAATTATCGTAAAGAGTTATCAGTCATCATATTGGCAGGCAGCAGTAACAGGTGTAAATCAGGAAGCAGAAAAACTCGGTGTAAAAGTTAATTGTACAGGTCCAAATGCTGAATCAGATATCGCTGATCAGGTTAACATGTTAAATAATGCAATTAACAACGCTCCTAATGGAATTGGACTTGCAGCATGTGATCAGGATGCATGTCTTGATGCTTTACAGACAGCTATGGATAAAGGAATTCCAGTAGTATGTTTTGATTCAGGTATTCCAAATGCTCCTGCTGGATCAGTACTTTCAACAATTGCTACCGATAACTATGGCGCAGGCGCTACAGCAGCTGATAATCTTTATAAAGCATTAAAGGATAAAATTGCTTCTGCTACAGCACCAGTTAGATTAGGTGAAGTAAATCAGGAAGCTACTTCAGAGTCTATCACAAGTCGTGGTCTCGGATTTATAGATAAGATCATTGAACTCGCTACTGCAGATGGAAAGAAAGTTGCAGTTATTGGTAATGATTATTATGTAGGTAAATGTAAGGATGCTGGTGATGAAGCTTCAGCTGATATCATTATTGAAGTTGCAGTACCTGCACAGACAACTGTTGAATTATGTGCAACAGAAGCATCTGTTATCCTGAACAAAGCTGATACAATCGGTGTATTTGGATCAAACCAGGTTGCAGCTGAAGGAATTTTAACAGCTAATGAGAACCTTAATGTATTAGGAACTGATCCTGCATCATCAATCTTAGCAGCAGGTTTTGATGCTGGTTCTGTTATTAAAGGTGCTATCAAGGATGGTAAGATGTTTGGCGCTGTTACACAGTCTCCTTTAGCAATGGGTATCACAACAGTTGACGTTTTAAAAGATCTTGCTGACGGAAAGACAGTACAAGATGTAGCTACAGATGGTTATTGGTATGACAAAACAAACATGGAAGATCCATCTATTGCTCCTAACCTTTATGACTAATATCATATGAAGAAGTAAGTAGTTATAGAAAATAGGAATAGTAAACGGAGGGACCGGGAGTTTTCCCGGTTCCTTTTACATAAATATGATGGAATGTGGAGGGAAGACAAATGTTAAAAGGTATACCGAAAATCCTTTCCCCAGAACTGCTTAGGGTATTGGCAGAGATGGGGCATAGTGATAGAATTATTATTTCTGATGGTAATTTTCCTGCTGAGTCAATGGGTAAGAATGCGATAGTGATTCGGTGTGATGGTCATGGAGTTCCAGAGATTTTGGATGCAATTTTGCAGATATTTCCACTTGATTCTTATGTGGAGCATCCTGTAAATCTTATGGAGGTTATGAAAGGCGATAATGTTGAAACGCCAATATGGGATACATACAAGGAAATAGTTTCAAAATATGATGACAGAGGCGCTGCGGCTGTTGGCAATATAGAGCGTTTTGCGTTCTATGAACAGGCAAAGACTGCGTATGCCATTATTGCAACAGGAGAGGCTGCATTATATGCAAATGTAATGTTACAAAAAGGTGTTGTTATAGATTGATTTATGATATAAAATTCTATTGAAACGAAATAGCACATGACTGGTTAAAAGTATTGATGGAGGATTTATGCTGGAACATGTAGAGAGTATGTTTGACGGAATGTCTGACATGATGAAGAAACTAAAGAAAGCATCTTATGAAAAGAATATGGTTGCATTCAGAGAAAAGAATG
>CAZQTM010000345.1:0-2174 GCA_964595855.1 uncultured Lachnospiraceae bacterium
GTTAGCATGTACCAGCTTGCAGCTCCGGTAAGATAATGATACATACCACGTCCTCTTCCATTAAAATATTCCGGTATCCCTGGGTATATTTTACTTACTTTAAAATTAAGAGACTGATCTGATAAAGAATTTAATGCTTTATATCCTTCTTTTACAAAACCTCTTTTGTAAAGAGCATTGGCATACATAACTGCCATATGGCAGAACACTGCACCATTTTCTTTATCGCCATAAGAAAAACCAAACATTCTTCCTAAATCTGTTTTTACCTCATGGAAATTAGTATTTAACCGGTATCCGCCGATTTCTTTATCATATAAGTATTTATCTGAACTTTTACATATACTTTTAACCTGTTCATCAGTAGCAGTACCATTCATAACGGAGAAGACCTGGCTTGTAAGCATCATTCTTACACCTGACTCACTTTCTCCCTCAACTTGTCTGCCATGATTATCATAATAACCATTAAACCATCCATTGCCTTCATGGTCTGTAACCCATTCTGTTTTACGAATATGGTTAAAAATAAAGTCTGCTTTCTCACTAAGATTATTAATTAACTCATCCACACTGATTTTAACCCTATTTCCACTCACAGTATGTAAGCATTTGTTCATATAATCCTGCAAAATCATAATCTTAGTGTTTACAGAATCATAATCCTTTTCATTACCTTGTAATAAAAGTAATATTTCCTGTGCAATGAATACCTCCTTTTTTCCTGTTAATTTTCTATAGAAAATTAGTAAATCAGCTAAATCCTGCAAATTACCTGCAATGGCATTGGTAAATGCAACGCTTTCACCATTCTTGTCAGCCATATCAAGAGCATCATTCCAGTCTGCACCACGAAGTTTTATTTCATTATGATTTCCAACTTCATAAAAAGAAGTTAGATTCTGTAAAAGCAGATGCTCTAATACGGTACCTTGATAGATTTTTTTATTCTCATCCATTTGATTGGAACCGTCTGTTTCATTCCAAAGCAGATCTGTCTTTGTACCGCGTGCAACCTGTTTATCCTTAAAATAAGGGACGTTCTCCTCTAATATCTCAATATCACCGGTTTGATCGATGTATAGCTTTGTAGTCATGAATGGCCATACTCCATGATCCATCCACACTCTCGTAATGTTGTTACGATCTGCAATAAATTCTCCCTGTCTGCTTCCAATAATGGTAGCATTTGTTCCATCCATTCTTACTCCAGCAAAATTAGAAAGAAGCATTTTTCTAACCCCATTTGGATTCATAATCAGAAGTGCAAGACAGTCCTGCCATAAATCTCTCCAGCCTCTTCCACCTTTTCCATAATCATGATGTGGTAAAAAAGAACAACCATATATTCTACGTAAAACAGGTTGAAAACTTACCCATTTCATCAATGCATCAAAATCTTTATTTCCTGTATGATATGTTACATTAACCTTCTCTTTCCAATAGTCCTTAACAAAGTCTAATGAATTGTCTACACTTTTAAGGTTACTATATTGCTGACATATATTACTTACATCATTTTCTTTGTTAGTCGCTCCAATAAGAATGATGTATGTAGCAGTTTCCCCTACCCCTAATGACTTTTCTCTAAAGTGAAGTCCTCCAATAGCCTCAAGTCCCTCAAAGGATTGATCTGCTTTAACACCTGTTGTATCATTTACAACAGCCAGTGGTCTTTCAAAATTACCACCTTCACCAATAAAATCTTCTACTATAGGGTAGAAATCTTTTGGGGTTTGTCCATCACCTGTATAGCCACAAACATAATATGTAATATCGTTTATTTGATGTCCACGCTCATCAAAGGAAAGGGTTGGAGTCACCAACACTCCTGCATCTGTTGTTTTTATTCTATGTAGTAATGAAGTTACATGTCTGTGATCTCTTATATTTGCTGCACTTCTACCATAGATAGGAATTGCTGCTGTTGGTATCACATTAATTGTTTCTTTTGAAATATTTGTTATTTTAACAAGCATGATTTCCAGATTATCATGTACAGGAACAAATGATGTGATTTCTGTATGAATTCCAAAATTCTCTGATTCACGCTCAACCTTCTGCCACATAAATCCCGCCGTAATTTTACTTTTTTCCTGCCTGTCAGTAAATCTTTCAGACATCTGCACAGCAGACACACCAGTACAGGAATAGATACCTTTTCCCTTTACATT
>CAZQTM010000346.1:0-2172 GCA_964595855.1 uncultured Lachnospiraceae bacterium
TGAAGAAACAGGGGAAGAATAGATGGCAAAATATCTAGTGATTGTAGAATCACCTGCAAAAGTAAAAACAATACAAAAGTTTTTGGGCCCTAATTTTATCGTGACTGCGAGTAACGGTCATGTAAGGGATTTACCAAAAAGTCAGATGGGCATAGACGTAGAACACGATTATGAACCAAAATATATCACAATTCGGGGGAAAGGTGATATACTCGCTAATTTAAGAAAAGAAGTTAAGAAAGCTGAAAAAATATATCTTGCAACTGACCCTGACCGTGAGGGAGAAGCAATTTCGTGGCATTTATTGAAGGCTTTGAAATTAGAGGATAAAAAGGTATACCGTATTACATTCAATGAGATTACCAAGAATGCAGTAAAAGAATCATTGAAGAATGCAAGAGAAATTAATATGGATTTAGTGGATGCCCAGCAGGCGAGAAGATGTCTGGATCGTATGGTAGGATACAGAATTTCCCCACTTCTTTGGGCTAAAGTAAAAAGAGGACTAAGTGCCGGGAGAGTACAGTCTGTTGCACTTCGTATCATAAGTGACAGAGAAGACGAAATTAATAGTTTTATACCGGAAGAATATTGGACACTAGATGCCTCGTTAAGTATTCCTACTGAGAAAAAAACATTTCTTGCTAAGTTTGTAGGAAATGATGATAAGAAGGAATTGACTTCAAAGGAAGAAGTTGATCAGGTAATAAAAGATCTTAAATCAAAGGAATTTAAGGTTACAGATGTAAAGACAAGTGAGAGAATCAAGAAGGCACCATTGCCATTCACCACATCTACACTTCAGCAGGAAGCAAGTAAGGTTTTAAATTTTTCAACACAGAAAACGATGCGGCTTGCACAACAGCTTTATGAAGGTATTGAAATAAAGGGTAACGGAACAGTAGGTATCATCACATATTTACGTACCGATTCTACCAGGGTTTCAGAAGAAGCTGAGCGCATGGCTAAAGAATATATTGAAAAAGAGTATGGAGAAGAATATTTGGCTTTAACGGAGGAAAACCGAAAGACCAATCAGAAAATCCAGGATGCGCACGAAGCAATTAGACCTACGGATATAGCTAGAACGCCATTTTCTATGAAGGAATCATTAACCAGAGATCAGTTCAGACTCTATCAGTTAATCTGGAAGCGTTTTACAGCCAGCAGAATGGCTTCTGCATTATATGAGACAGTATCTGTTAAAATAGAATGTAATCACCATAAATTTAGTACATCTGCCAGTAAAGTAAAGTTTGATGGCTTTATGAATGTATACGTTGAGTCAGAGGAAGATAAGAAGGATAATAATAGCTTTATTAAGCAAATCGATAAAAATACAAAATTGAAATTAGAAGAATTTGAACCAAAACAGCATTTTACCCAGCCAGCCCCTCATTATACTGAGGCATCTTTAGTCAGATCATTAGAGGAACTGGGAATAGGAAGACCAAGTACTTATGCACCTACCATTACTACTATTATGGCTCGTCGTTATGTTGTAAAAGAAAACAAAAATCTATATGTTACAGAACTTGGAGAAGTGGTCAATCGTATTATGAAAGAAGCCTTTCCCAGTATTGTAGATGTTAATTTTACAGCAAACTTAGAAGCACTTTTGGATGGTGTGGAAGATGGAAATGTTAACTGGAAGACAGTGGTTTCCAATTTTTATCCGGATTTGGATGATGCGGTTAATATCGCCGAGAAAGAATTGGAAGAAGTTGAAATCAGAGATGAAGTATCAGATGAAAATTGTGAAGTTTGTGGCCGCCCAATGCTGATCAAATATGGACCACATGGAAGATTCTTAGCCTGCAGTGGTTTTCCAGAATGTAGAAACACAAAACCTTATTTTGAAAAGATTGGTGTATCCTGTCCTAAGTGTGGGAAGGATATTGTACTTAAGAAAACAAAAAAAGGTAGAAAATACTATGGATGTATTGGAAACCCAGAATGCGATTTCATGGTATGGCAGAAACCTTCACAGGAAAAATGTCCCGATTGTGGAGAACTATTGCTTGAAAAGGGAAATAAGCTTGTCTGTATGAATGAACAATGTGGCTTTGTTAAAGATTTTAAGAAGGCAGAGAATACTAATTAACAATTTAATTTATCTGCAAGAAAATACTGAAAATTATCTAATATTAAATAAAATGTTATATAATGTTG
>CAZQTM010000347.1:0-2169 GCA_964595855.1 uncultured Lachnospiraceae bacterium
AGTATTTATGGCCCCTCCTATTTATCGTTTGAATTTGCGCTGGCATTCTATGGAATGATACCAGAGGCAGTTTACACCTTTACATCTGCTACATTTGAAAAAAAGAGAAAGAAAAAATATAAAACATCATTTGGTACATTTACTTATCGAGATATACCGTCCAGTGTGTATTCATATGGTTTGGAAATTAAAAAGGAAGGCAATTATTCCTATTTATTAGCATCTCCTGAAAAAGCATTGTGTGATCAATTGTATAAAGCAAAACCAGTTTCAAACTATAGGGAATTGCAAAACTTGTTATTTGAAGATTTAAGAATTGAGGAGCATGAATTAAGAAAATTAAATGTGGATGATGTGGCAATATTGGCTGAAAAATATGGTAGCACTAATATTAAAAAACTGAGTAGCTTTATGCGGAGGATGTAACATGAAAACAATGATAGATCAGATGTTAAAAGCTTATGATGCACAGACAATCTATGATCAAAAGAATGCCATGAAAGAAGTGATGCAGGAAGTTGTCCTTTGTGGATTAAGTAGAGCAGGCTTTTTTAGTAAGGTTGCATTTTATGGAGGCACAGCACTTCGTATATTTTACGGACTTGATAGATTTTCAGAGGATCTGGATTTTTCACTTATGGAGGAAGACAAGGACTTTGATATCACTGAGTTTTTTCCAGCTTTGGAGAAAGAAGTAAGGGCATTTGGATTAAATGTGAGCATAGATGAAAAAGAAAAAGTTGTGGATTCTGATATCCGTTCAGCTTTTCTCAAAGGCAATACCAAGGAGCATCTTTTATTGTTTTATTCTGGAGATTCAGAATTTGCAAGTGTACCAAAGAATGAGATAATTAAAATTAAATTTGAGGTAGATGTGAACCCGCCAAAGTACGCATCCTTTGAAAGAAAATACAAATTGCAGCCAATTCCATATGAAGTAAATTTATATGATGAGCCATCCTTATTTGCAGGGAAACTTCATGCCGTGATAGGCCGTTCATGGAAAAACAGGGTAAAGGGAAGAGATTTATACGATTATGTATACTATCTCTCAAAGGGTGTCACGGTAAATCGAAAGCACCTACGAGAAAGATTGATACAGTCCGGTCATATCGATGAAAAGACAAATTGTTCTTTGGATGAGATTAAACAGATGCTGTATGAACGTTTTGATACAATTGATTTTAAACAAGCAAAAGAAGATGTGGAACCATTTATTCCGGATACATCTGTTTTGGCTCTTTGGAGTGCCGATTTCTTTAAGCAGATAACAAAAGAGTTAAAGGAAACGGAGTAGGTACATCACTGTACATTTTCTGGACCCTCATAAGGAATCATTCCAATTGTATAATGCTCTACTCCATTATTTATTTCATCATGTTGAAATAGATAGTAAAATTCAAGCAAATCAGGAGCCATCTTATAACATTTATCTAAAGTTTCCTGATCTTTGATCCATTCACTATTAATAGTCATTACACCAGGGAAGTTTGTAGGCGATGAAAATTTAACATTCGGATAGGAAGGCAGCACCGTGTCTTTGCTAAGTTCTGTAAAGGAACATAGTTTGCTTTCTGCGTAAGGAAGTTTTCTATAGTTTCTTGCTACCTTTGCCAGACTTTTGTTGCTTGTAGGAATAACAGCCTCTGCATATAAAATAGTCCCATCTTCCGTAATAAGAATAGTATGCCTTTCTGTGTTGTCGAATTTAGTTAGGGTAATTAACCAATAGAAAGCTGTATAAGTATGGAAGGTAGAGTCCGTACTGCTAAAACATTCTGCATTCCAGGTATACCAGTTAGAACCTATCTTGGAAAATGAAGTAGGGTATAGGTCACTTAAATACATTTTTTTCAGATTATCTTTTGCAGTCTTTACCATGGCATATGCATTGTTTTCCATTTGTTCTGTAGAAACAGAATTACTTTCACTATCCCATGCACCACTGATTAGTCTTATTTTTTCATATTCTGAAAGCTGTAGGGAAGCTACTTTCAAAATTGCAGATCCGGAACTCATATAGTAATCAGATGGGACAGCCTGAAGATGATCGGAAAGTCTTTCTGCAGAAGTATTCAGAAAAAAACCAGGCAGAAACAATCCCCCTGTTACAACAAGGGAAATAACACTGAACAGTATGAGTATTGTTTGATAGTTTTTTTTCATATT
>CAZQTM010000348.1:0-2169 GCA_964595855.1 uncultured Lachnospiraceae bacterium
AGGCAACCTACGGAGAGTAGAGTGGGAAGATTGAATTGATATGGCAATCCACATGCACAGATTTAAACTCCTGCCAGAACATTTTACCTGCTCGTTAATAAGTGATAAATAGCGATTTCTAGTATATATTTCAATTTATCTGACTTGCAAATCATTTATTAGCAATTCTTCATAATCTTTTCCTCCGCTTATTATATTTTTGCCTTCAAATAGTCAATTTCCCCGTAAGTCAAAATATTTAAATGGTGATTTTCCATCTCCCCAGGAATAAAGAATATAAAAACCTTTACCGGATATATCCGTCTGAAAAGAAAATGAGCCATGTTCAATAATATCTATATTCTGTGTTTCCTGTTCTTCAATGATATAGTCCCATTGTCTTTTTCTATAAATGGAATAGTATTCATTTAATTCATCCAGGGGCAAATCGCTATGTATTAAAACTGCCCCCAAATATTGCATACCGTTCCCATTTCCGGTCAGCTTTCCTGCTCTACTAAACTTCTCCATCACTTCAGTATTTTCTGGTAAAGGTAACAATAAAATATTTTTTGTAACTTCTTTTGCTGAAAAATCATTTATAGCCGGACTCGCAATAAGAAAAGCAATTATCATAATAGTGAATGCCCAAAAAACAATTCTTATTTTCTTCATAAAAATTCCCTTCGCATTTTTTACTTAACTGAGTATCATCTGTCCCAAATTGGTAATCAAATCCAGTTCCAAAATTAATTTTTTCTCATATTTGCTTTTTAACCTCCGTGAATTCAAATTTCTTATTTAATTTCATGTCCCTTGCAATTCGTAATCTGTACAGTTATTATTGCTTTGCTTTGAGCCGGTACTGATACTCAGAAACATTCTCCAATCCAGGTTCGAGAATATGATTTCTAATGTATCGGATTCCACCATCCTCCATCATTTCTATTGTAAGTTCATGAGAGAATATTTTATCTGTCCCTGCCATCTCACATACTGCATCTACCTTGATTGTAACCGTTCCATCTTCATTGGCTTTGATATCTGTAATTTCCGGAAACGAAGTTCCAAACGCATTGGGTTCATAATTTCCACACCCAAGCCCGACCCATGCAAAGATTTTTTTCTCATTATCATATACTGCATATTGTTCCAACTGTTCTGATGTCACATTAAGATAATCCTGAATGAGTTCAAAAAATTCATTTCTTGAAATCCCGTTTCCGTACTTCTCCTGATCCAGCCTTACTCCATATTTCATTGCATAAAAATATTCAAAAAGACCATTGTAGTCTATATCTTCCATATGATTTTCATCCCACTCGGAACAAAACAGATTGTTCCCCTGATATCCAATAGGAAGCAGATATTTCTCTGCACTCTCCCCATATCCTTCATCTACAGGTCTTACTCTCATCAGCATATTACCTATAATGACTTCTGTAACTTCTGGTGGCTCTGGCACACATAACTCATAGCTGAACCATCCTTTTTCCGTATATTCCCATTCTTTTATTCTGCAATATGTACTTGATGCTATCTGCGGTTTCCCCTTATCTGTCCATGAAACGTTTGTAAAGAGCAGATACATATCAGAACCATCATAATAAAATTTTTCTCTTGCAAACCCTGCCTCTGAATGCATATCAAATACAACAACTTCCTGTACCTTGGAATTTTCCGCATTTTTAAGAAACTCTTCTACCTTTTCATAATTGTAGAGTCTCCGATATATTCCTGTTTCTAAAACGGGATAATCCATTTTACCTATTAATTCTAGAACGGCTGCTTGTACTTCATCAGCATTTTCTTTCACAGACAAATCTGGCATCCCTTTTTTCTGTAATATTTCCTCTATACTAGCTGCAATTTCAGCGCATTCTTTTTTCGCTTCAGCAGCCTCTTTCGGAACAACTGGAAGATTATATCCTTTTTCCCATACCGAACTCTCATTTGGTTCTTCTGTAACCACTTCCCTTTTCTGTGTTTCCTCAACATGACTATTATTTTTCATTTTCATATAGCCAGCTAAAATTAATAGAATCAAAACAAGGAACACTATTCCAAACTTCTTTTTCAGCCACTTTAAATCTTCCATCAGTATCCCTCCTCGTAGCATTTCTGCCATTTTTCATCCGACAATCTCTCCATATACCATGTCGGTTCTACATAATCAGGCGAATGCAATAT
>CAZQTM010000349.1:0-2168 GCA_964595855.1 uncultured Lachnospiraceae bacterium
TTACCAATTGTGTGGATTCCGAATGCCGGGCATAATTCAAATACAGACAATCCGGAAATGGTAAATAATACGATTCAAGAATTTTTGTATGAGAAGATAAAGATATGAAGAAGCGGTCATCATTAGATGACTGCTAAAGGAGTAAAGCAATGTGTATAGAGGAATTAATAAATGATTATGGGCAGAGTATTTATAGATATGCGCTTAAGTTGACATGTGACCCTCATAGAGCTGAAGATATAATGCAGGAAACCTTTATTAGTGCATGGAAAAACATGGACAGCATTGCTGATGAGAGAGCAATAAAAAAATGGTTACAGAAGGTCTGTCTAAATCATTTTCTCATGTATTATCGAAAGTCAAAAAAGGATAGCGCACAAAACATGGAGAGCATTGAAGAACTAGAAAAGGAGGGCAGGGTACTTATTTCAATGGAGGCAGGACCGGAGGAAGAAGTTCTTGTTGATGATGCAATCCGTGAAATTCAGAATGGATGTTTTTATGCAATGGTAAGAAAACTTTCACTTAATCAGAGAATAGCATTTTCTCTTGTTGATATGTTTGGACTTAGTATAGCAGATGTGGCAGAACTGTTGGAATTGTCCCAAAATGCAACAAAAGCACTCTTACATAGGGCGAGAACAAATCTGGGGCAATTTTTCTCAGGACACTGTAATCTTCTTGATGCAAAGAATCCATGCAGTTGTCAGTCCTGGATTAATTTTAGCACTAACCGTGAAAAAAATATTGAGGCAGCACAGGAGGTATTTCACCCAAACAAGTATTATGATGATAAAAAACAAATAGATGAATCAGTAAGAGGAAAAATTCATTTTCTATATGCACATATGCCAGAATATCAGCCGGATGAACAGTGGTTTCAGAATGTTTTAATATCTTTAAAGAAAAGTGAGTAAAAATTTGTTATATTCCGTATCTTTTTAATATTTTCTGCATCCTTATCTATGTAGAAACAATAAATTTTATAGTGATCAAGGAAAGGAAAAAAGAAAATGATCGAATCAAGATGCGGAGTATGTTGTAGTCAGTGTAATAACAAAGAAAAATGGGGCTGTAAAGGCTGTCTGAACATGGAAAAACCCACATGGGGAATTTGTGAAGTTAAGAAGTGTTGTGAATTAAAAAACTTAAAGTTCTGTGGTGAATGTAATGAGTTTCCGTGCGAAATGCTCTCCAATATGGGGAAGGAATATGGTTATGATTCATCCATAAAGATTGAGCAGTGCAAAAAGTGGATGTGTGAAAGTGAGTAGTAATATGTGGTATGATAAGATGTTTGAGGAGCTGGAAAAGAAAGAAAATAAAGAACAAAGTGTAAAAATGGCTGCCTACATGCAGAATCAGTTTCCTTTTTTGGGGGTTCCCAAGCCTGAACTAAAAGTGTTCATGAAGCCATTTCTCAATTTAACAAAAAAGCAGGAATTTGATTGGCATTTTGTTTTTGTCTGCTGGGAAAAGCCTTACCGTGAAGCACAATACATCGGGGTGGAGTATGTATTGATGCATAAGAACTTGCTTGGCAGCAATGATCTAGAGAATCTGAAATACCTTATTACCCATCAGTCATGGTGGGAAACTGTAGATTCTTTGGATGCTGTAGTTGGTGCAATTGTTCTAAAGGATCCAGCCCTTCAGGAGGAAATGCTAGACTGGTCAATTCACGAGAATATATGGATTAGAAGAGTTGCTATTGATTTTCAACAGGAATATAAAATGCAGACAAATACAAAATTATTGGAACAAATTATAAAAAATAATTTTGGCAGCAAGGAGTTCTTTATTAATAAAGCGATTGGCTGGAGTCTTCGTGATTATAGTAAGGTCAATCCGGAATGGGTAAGAAAATTTATAGATGAAAACAAAACACAACTTGCTCCGATTAGCTTAAAGGAAACAGCAAAGCTGTTGAAAAATAATTAAACATAGTTTAGTAAAAGCCATAGATACTTGACAAAACATATTATATTACATATAATACATAACATGTTATGCATTTGGAGGATTTGTGATGATAATAAATAATGGTGAGGAAAGATATGCTATCTATGGAATGTTATTTTCTCTTAGTAATAGAATTCAAGCGATAGGAGACAAAGAATTTAAAGATATTACGATGAAGCAACATTTTCTAATGATTGGATTGGGTC
>CAZQTM010000350.1:0-2146 GCA_964595855.1 uncultured Lachnospiraceae bacterium
TGCGAGGCTCTTGTTTCTTATGAGGGGGGAGATAGTGAGTAATCAACTATCTTGATTAATACTATAACTGTAAATTGTGTTTAAAGTGTGTATAAAATATAAAACTAATCTAAAACTTCTTAAGGCTTCATTAAGAAATCCTGAAATATAGCACATATTAAGCTTATATACTATCTCTCCTAGATACGATTTTTATTGTCAATTCTCTCCCAATCAGCATGAAAACAATTCCAAAAGTAAATGTTAGTAAAATAGAGTAATTCAAAAAAGAGGGAGCAAAAATCTTTCCTTGAACTTCTTCCGAAAGGCTACTGGATATACCAAACAATATAAATCCGGGTAACATGCAGACTAACCTCATATATTGTTGTTTCTTTCCTATTCCGATTGCATAAAGTAAAACATATTGAATCGTGATAAAAACTAATGCAACACCAATCATAAATAAGGGAAAGAAAAATAATGTTCTGATTTCCACAGTCAATTCTTTACCCATCATTAAAATACTACTAACTTCTGCACAAACTAAGGATACTAATAAATAAAGTGACGCAAACATAAATCTACCGGTTATTCTGCTTCTGATTGAAGAAGGTAAAAGATTAACAAAGGCCATATTATAGTAACTTTCCAAGCTAAATGGTGCTGATGATAAAACTAGTGCACCAAACGTAAGATAGACACTAACAAATAACGGATTGTTTGAATTTATAGCCAATACAAAGGCAACTACTATGAATAGAAGAAAAATCTTATTTTGGCTTTTCGACATAGTATAATCAATTTTCATAAATTTTAATGCATCCTTCATAATATTTTTCCTCCATTATTTTTTTGTAAAATAAAATGAATTACAATCTGATCAACAGTAGGTTTTTCAAGTACAACACCCCTATTAAACAGTACTGCATCATTCGTCTGAATTAATCCTTCGATTTTTACAGTACTTTTCTTAATTCCGATAATCTTCTTTAGCTGGCTATCCGTTAATTCATCGGGACCTGCCTTTAACAGCAGAAATGAATCAATCATTTCATCCTTTGCTTCATACATAATCTTTTCGCCCTTATGAATAAAGTAAATATAATCCGCAATCTGTTCCAAATCACTTAAAATATGTGTAGAAAATAAAATACTTCTGTTTCCATCTGCAATATATTCCTGCATCATATTCAATACTTCATCCTTTATTACGGGATCCAGTCCATTTGTAGCTTCATCCAGAATCAATATTTTTGTATCCCTAGATAAAATATCTGCGAACATCAGTTTTACCTTCATGCCTTTTGAAAAATCCTTAATGCACTTTTTTTCTGGTAATTCCCACCGTCTAATATAATCATCAAATTTTTCTAAATCAAACGAGGGATAAAAATCCCCTAATGTTCTTCTGACATCCTGAATGTTAAAATCTCCCGGGAAGAATGAAGAATCACTGATATAGCCGATTGCATTCTTATATATAATCGGATCTTCTTTTATTGACTTTCCATCTATTGTTATACTTCCATTCTCCGGATGAATAAGGCCCGTTATCATATTCAGTGTTGTTGTTTTGCCTGCTCCATTTTGTCCCACATATCCCATGATATATCCCGCTGGAAGATGAAACGATATGTTTTTTAACTGAAACCCCTTGTATGTCTTACTAATATCATTGACTTCTAATAAATCCATTTTTACTCCTCCTGATTGCATTAGATAAATAAATTACTACTTTAATAGTTCTTCCAAAGTTGCTTTCAATATTTCCTCACTGATACCGGCCTTTTTGGCAAGTTCTATTGCGTTTTCGAAATTTTCTTCAATTCTTGAAAGAATATGCTCTTGCATTAGTTTATTATTCTTTGATAACACAATACTGCCCTTCCCCTGCATTGAAGCAATAAATCCTTCCTGTTCTAAATCATTGTATGCACGTGTTGTAGTGATTACGCTGACTCCAACCTCCTTTGCCAGCTGTCTGATACTGGGTAATACTGTTTCTGCGGGTAGTATGCCACTCAATATCTGCTCCTTGATTTGCTCCTTGATTTGAGCATAAATAGGAAGCTCTGATTGGTTTGAAATAACAATTCGCATATTAACACCTAACTTTCTGTTACTGAATGATTATAAACATAATACTGTATATGCTGTATATATA
>CAZQTM010000351.1:0-2141 GCA_964595855.1 uncultured Lachnospiraceae bacterium
GCTTTAAGCACATACACAATTATATTAACATCTTTTTGCAAATAAAAATAGCACAAAAGTGGAAATTCAAAAGCACAACTTCCCTCTCTTTTATGCTATCTGACCAAAATCTTATAAATTTGCATATCCCATTAACTTCTCAAACTCATTAACCGGCATTGGTTTAGCAAAATAAAATCCCTGAATCATATCGCAACCAAGATTTCTTAAAAAATTAACTTGGTCTTCTGTTTCAATTCCTTCTGCAACAATTTCCATATTTAAATGTTTAGCCAATGCAATTGTATCTTTGATTACTATTTGGCCTCTCTCGGCATTATCATTATAAAGGAAGAAATCCCGGTCTAGTTTAATTACATCAAGCGAAAGGTTTTTCAGCGAATTCAATGATGAATAGCCTGTTCCAAAATCATCCATTGAAACTTTAAATCCCAAAGCCCTGAGTTTTGAAACCGTTGATAAAATAACTTCTTTATCATCAAAAAAAGCACTCTCCGTTAATTCCAATTCTATACAATCATACGGTAACTGATATTTATCAATCAGCGCTTTTATCTTATCTGTCAGATCTCGATCCATAAGATGTGCACGTGAAAGATTTACAGAAATCGTAACAAGCTCATTTCCATTCTGTAACCACTCTTTTTGTATCTTGCAAACCTCATTTAGCATATATGTATCAAGGGAGGTAATAAAACCATTTTTTTCAAATAAAGGAATAAATTCACCCGGAGAAATAAACCCAAGTGTTTTACTATTCCACCTTACCAAAGCTTCGGCACCAGCTATCCTTTCACCATCAGAACTGTACTTTGGTTGTAGATAAACAAGGAATTCATGGTTTGCTAATGCAGTCTCCATCTGTCCCTCAAGTTCCTTATCCTTAAGAATTGCATTACGAATATTTTCATTAAAAACTCCAATGTTTTCATCATGCTGATTCTTTACAATATCCTTTGCCATTGTGGAGTAAGCATACATTCTATCGACATCCATGGTATAATCTTCAACATAGTAAATTCCATATTTAAACTTCATTCCCTTAAGTGACATCGAATTCACAAGGACATTGTCTAATATATTAATATGTTGTATCAATTCATCCTCGTTTACATAACATAGAAGCAATACAAAATTATCAATCGAAAATCTTGTAAATAACTCCCCTTTTCTCATTTTAGTCTTAAAAATTCCAGTGATTTGTCGTAAAATATCTTCTCCCTTTTGGTATCCGTCCAACTCACTAATAATTCTAAATTGTTTGATATCCATGGAGACCATAGCATACTTTTTATTCTTATGACGTTTCAGATTCCTCTTAGCGTCGATTCTAAATTTATTCCAATTAGGCCAGTTAATAACCAAATCAAGATAAGCCATTTTGGCTATTCTTCTGTTTGATGATGCCTGGGAAACAAGTAATATAACAAGTAAAATGAAAAATACCACCATTAAAAATCCAATTAAAGACAATCCACTAGTAACGGACTTAACTGTATCATCAGATGGATATGCTGCTTTTCCATATAAAACCGTATAGGTTTGAGCCTTATTGATATCAATCTCTTTTTCATACCAGAATAAATTATTTTTCGATATTAATTCTTTAAATCCTGATACCAGAACGGTAAAATCATCCGTACGACCGTTAAAGTTAAAAGGTTTTTTGTTCATATTACTAAACATCTTTAAAATCTGTTTGCTCTTAACACTATCCTCTGACACCTTAGTATAAAAATTTTCAGGTTTTATTTCATTATAATTTAAATTATTTGCTCCACCACTATATAACAAAACATTTTTATTTTCATCGAGAACATAGAATCTTCCGCTATTCAGATCTTCTCCAAGGTCTTTACTCTTAATTACGGCATCTACTACACCCAAAACCCATCCCTTATTCTCATTCCCAAGGTTCACATGATAGGAATATGCTAGTTTCGTATCACCCACACGATATATTTTACTATTCTGTGCTGTTTGTAGTAACTCTTGATAAAGCTTATTCTGATTGATATCCTTCAGCCTATCAACTTGTGTGGACAGTATCTGTCCATTCTGTTTCATAAAATAGACGGCATCAAACGTTCCAAGTTCACCATATAAGATCAGCTTTTTTTCTATCTCTGTATCTGCCTCAT
>CAZQTM010000352.1:0-2137 GCA_964595855.1 uncultured Lachnospiraceae bacterium
GGCTCTGATGAGCCCTTTTCTTTATTTATTGCCATGAAGGTAATTTTCAATACCATCCATTGCCTGATTCTCATCCTCTCCATTTGTAACAACTGTAACTATTTCACCTGTGTCTAGACCCAGACTCATCATTCCCATAATGCTTTTCGCATTTACCTTTTTTTCTCCAGTTTCCAGATAGATTGAACTATCATACTGGCTCGCAACCTGTACAAGCATTGCAACTGGTCTTGCCTCCAGACCATTCTCCAAACGGATGGTTATTTCTTTACTAATCATAATGCTACCTCCTTAAATTCTAATATCACTTGCAATCTGGCTTAATTTTCTAAGTCTATGATTAACACCACTCTTACCAACAGGGGGATCAAGATATTGTCCCAGTTCCTTTAGGCTCGCATCAGGGTGTTCCATTCTTACTTCTGCCATTTGTCTTAAGTTATCAGGTAAATTATGAAACCCATAAGTATCACGAAGCAATGTGATTTCTTCAATTTGTTTTGTGGCTGCATTTACAGTCTTTGTTATATTGGCAGCTTCACAATTTACTCTTCTATTTATTGAATTGCGCATTTCCTTTACAATACGCAGATTCTCTAGATTCATTAACGATACATGAGCCTCACATATATTTAAAAAATCAACAATGCAGGCACCTTCTTTTAAATAAACAACAAAATATTTCTTTCTTTGTATCATCTTGGCATCTAAATCAAAATCCAAAAGTATCTCTTGTATCTGCTCAGCCTGTTTTTCATTCGGAGCAACAATTTCTAAATGATATCCCTTTGCAGGATTACTCATGGAACCGATACACAAAAAAGTCCCTCGTAAGAATGCCCGCCTGCAACATGAATTTTTAATCAGCAGGGAATCAACTGGTTCTTCAAATCCATGGAAAACTCCATCTTTATCAACCATTTTTAGTGTCTGAAAAATGTTCCATACATCATCATGGTTTTTCAGCTCAATCACCAATTTAACTGATTTTTCGGCACTTTCCAACGTCTTCTTCATAACCGATGTATCTATATTAAATGTTTTCTTTAATAAAGTAAAGCATTTTCTCCATACGGCTTCGTTTTCAGTTTCCAGCAATAAAACCGGTTCTCCATCCTGCTTTTTTTCAATCTTGCCACAGAAATGAACCATTGCTGCAATTTCAGCTATCTGACAGTGTCTTGCTGGGTTAAAATGCTTTGACAGTTCCTCTTTTACTTCTCCTGAAAAAGACATTTCTATTCCTCCACAGTTATCTACTTAATATCCCTATGACTGAGGTTTAGTCCGTAGTTTCCTTTATTCTTCATACGTTTATATAATTCGTTTGCCAGTGTCACTGATCGATGCTGTCCGCCGGTACATCCAATTGCAATGACCAGCTGGTATTTTCCTTCTTTCACATAACCAGGAATTAGAAATTCTAGCATATCAGTTAATTTAATTAGGAACTTTTCTGCCTCACTAAACTGCATAACATAGTCCTGAACCGGTTTGTTTTTGCCTGTCAGGTGTTTCAATTCTTCTATATAGAAAGGATTAGGCAGAAATCTTACATCAAAAACAAGATCTGCATCAGTTGGAATCCCATTTTTAAAGCCAAAGGATACAATATTGATCATTAGGCTATTATATTCTTCATTGTTAACAAATATTCTATCTAGTTCTTCTTTTAAATTACGTGTTAATAGTTTTGATGTATCAATAATATAATCTGACTTTTCTTTAATGTCCTTTAAAATCTGTCGTTCTTTTCGAATACCATCATCAATACGGCTATCCTGTGATGTAGATAGCGGATGCATTCTCCTGCTTTCCTTATATCGTTTCAGTAAGGTTTCATCACTGGCATCCAAAAAAAGAATTTCGAAAATATATCCCGCTTCTTTAAGTTTTTCAAGACTTTCTTGTGCATCATCAAAATTCTGATCTGCGCGGACATCAAGCCCCAGTGCAACTTTCTGAATTTCTCCATTTGGCGTGGCTATTAATTCCACCAGTTTTCCAATTAGAGGAACCGGAAGGTTATCTACACAATAAAACCCTGCGTCTTCTAACATTTTCAAAGCTGTTCTTTTACCACCACCGCTCATACCGGTCACAATTACAAATCTCATTCGAATTCTCCCAAAAATAT
>CAZQTM010000353.1:0-2133 GCA_964595855.1 uncultured Lachnospiraceae bacterium
AGAAGAAAGTTAAACAAATTATTTCTTTTGGTGTATGTAGAGGTCTTTCAAATCATTTTAAAGCAAGGCTCTATTCCTACCATAATAAAAATGTTTTTAAATTTTGGTTATCTTGATCCGGATTTATGTGGTTATGATAATGCTCACACCTTATATAAGATTGCTGAGACTTTTCACGGAAATAAAGAGTTGGGTATTTATACTATTTATGAATGGATTCACGAAATTTATATTGGTAATAAACAGCCCAGCAGAAATGAATTTGAACAGGATTATTCTGCCTATGTCAGGAATTTAAAAAGGGAAGGTAAAATAGACAAAGAAACTGAACGAAATATGGTAGATGATAAAGTAGGAAAGGTCATGTATGAGTTGCAAAATATGCTGCCAAATGCAAGTAGAATAACCTTTGGACGTCTATTTACATATAGCCCTATTCTACTCGAAGAAAGCATCTGTAAACCTCTTGACTCATTACTTTTGACTCCAGATCGCATCAATGATATTTTTAATAAGCTGATTTTAATTGATTATTCTGCTTTTTATCATGAAATACTATTTGAAGAACCATCAATTAGTGTAAAAGAAATGATTAAGGTTGATATTCGTCCGGATATCATATTAATGCCTAATATCGGTTCCAAAGGTATATTGTGGCAGGAAATTGAAGGTATGCACCGTAACACACATGGGAGAATGATGATTTCAGCATTTCATCTTGAAAATCCCGAGAAGACATTCATCCGCATGACTGGTGAATATCGTTGGGAAATGTGCAAGCGAATTCAGGGCGCTCGTTGGAATGATGTGACCTCACACTCACTTACCAGTGATTATTGTGATTATGCACAATTTTTCAGTAAAAACAGGGATTTATCATATGAAGCAAAAGAAAAGATAAAAATAGGTCTCAAAAAAAGTAAAAATAATTACCGGGAATTATTCCTAAGTGATTATTTATCCTATATTCTTTATGAATCAACAGGTTCCTGCCGTCTAAATAAGGTAGCCCGTTCCATCCTGTTTCGTTTTTGTCCATTTGGGAATGAGATAAGGGATGTTATTAAGAATAATACTATTTTTAGTGACTGTCTTACACGACATCACCTCGAATATGCTCAGGTTAACCACCGATTAGAGCAAATAGCTCTTAGATATCAGAATGCTGGCATGCAAATACCACAGGAGATATCATCACAACATGAACTGATTACGAAATAGAAGGAATATTGATGGAATTTTTTACATTATTTATTAAAAAGCTACTACGCTATCTTCTCAAACCCTTATCATTTTTACCTGCTATCCTTATGATGTACTTGATTTTTTCTTTTTCAGGACAAAATGGTTCCCAGTCAGGGCAATTGAGTTTAAAAGTCAGTAAAATATCTGTACTTGCTTATAATAAGTTATTTTTAAAAGGATATGATAATACTACACTAAATAGTTTGATTATTGAAATTCATCCGTATATTAGAAAATTAGCGCATGTTTCAGAATATCTGCTTTTATCTGCCACAGTTTCTTTTCCACTGTATGTTTACCGTATACGTGGATTTATGCTTACTATTACAGCGGGCATATTCTGTGTGCTCTTTGCAATATGTGATGAATATCATCAGTCATTTATTTCAGATCGTGTTGCATCTTCTAAAGATGTTCTAATTGATAGTATTGGAATACTGGTCGGTATTATTATTGTGCGCATCGTTGGATTTATTGGAAGAAAAACTATTTTTTCCTGGCTTTCGTTAGAAAAGACAAACAAAGAAACAAAATATGGAGGACACTAATGGCTGATATAACGCCTCAGGAAATAGAACGTGCTATTATAGTCGGTCTTAATCTTAATAATAATATTAATTTTTTACATTCTATGGAGGAATTGAAAGCACTAACAAAAGCTTGCAATATTGAGGTAATTGGAATGCATACGCAGAATGCTTCAGGAGTTAATAACGCATTTTACGTAGGTACCGGAAAAGTAGACGAAATAAAAGAAAGTATCTTGTCTCTTAATGCTGACATGGTTATTTTTGATGAAACTCTTTCACCCATGCAATTTCGTAATTTAACCGAGGCTTTTAATATTCCCGTTTTTGACAGAACCTCCCTAATACTAAAGATATTTGC
>CAZQTM010000354.1:0-2102 GCA_964595855.1 uncultured Lachnospiraceae bacterium
TCTTGAAATAGTGTTCTTTTAAGCTAATAAAAAATGCACGTGGAATTTAGGTATATATAAAAAATGCTAAAAAGTAATTTTATAAAATAATATGATAAAAAAGTAGAGTAGAAACAGTGCGTAAAGTACCGAAGGATGGGAAGTTGTCTTCGGGCGAAAAGCAGATAATGCTTGCGATGCTGTTTCGCATCCGCTACCACAGAGAAAGAAACTTCTTTCGTGGTAGACTATGATAGGAGTTTATTATTTATGAAGAAGTTAAATAAGAAATTTTTAAAGGAATATGTTGCTATTGATACAAGGACACTCATATTGATGGGGGTTTTAGTTTCAATTGATATTGTATTGGAAAGACTGGTTTCTTTTCAGGCATGGCATATAAGAATTGGGTTTGGCTTTATTGCTGTAGTAATTGCTGCGATGATGCTCGGACCGGTAAGAGCAGGGATTATGGCTGCTGTATCGGATATTATTGGTGCGTTGTTATTCCCGGTAGGCACATTTTTTCCTGGTTTTACACTTACAGCATTTTTAGTCGGCATGATATATGGTATTTTCTTATTTAAAAAGCAAAGCAAATTAAGAGTGATTTTTGCAGTTGGAATTCATCAATGTATATTAAGTCTATTGCTAAATACACTTTGGATATCAATTCTTTATGGTTCACCTTATTGGCCGATCTTTATAACAAGAGTGATGCAAACCGCTATTATGATACCGGTTGAGATTGTATGTATCATTGCACTTTGCAATAGGCGCATCAGTCATATATTGGTCTGGAAACAATCTTAAAGGATGAAAACTATGAATATTAAAGAAGCAATGGAATGTATACAACAAACAGACTGGAAGGGCAGTAAGCTTGGTCTGGAAAGGATGATTACCTTACTGGAGATGCTTGATAATCCGGAAAATAAGATAAAATTCATTCATATTGCAGGAACGAACGGCAAGGGATCTACAGCAGCTATGCTTGCATCAGTTTTAACCGAAGCGGGTTATAAAACCGGATTATATACATCCCCTTATATTAGTTGTTTTAACGAAAGAATTCAGGTGAACGGAATACCCATACCGGATACCGATTTGATCAGTATTGTGGAAGAACTGGAAGTCCTTATCTCTATGATGGAGGATAAGCCGACGGAATTTGAAATTATCACTGTGATAGCATTTATTTATTTTTATAAATGTCAGTGTGATATTGTTGTCCTTGAGGTCGGGTTGGGAGGCAGACTGGATTCTACCAATGTGATACAGACTCCGGAAGTAGCCGTAATAACTGCTATTGATCTGGACCATACCAAGGAATTAGGGGATACGGTAGAAAAAATTGCAGGAGAAAAAGCCGGTATTATTAAATATGGCTGTGATGTAGTTTTGTACCACCAGAAAGAATCTGTTCTTGATGTATTTCAATCTGTATGCGTTAAGAACAATGCCAGATTACACCTGGTCAATTTCGATCATATTGAAGTATTAAACAGTGATTTATATGGACAAAGGTTAAACTTTGAGAATTTTAAAGATATAGAAATTAATCTGTTAGGTGAATATCAGCAAAAGAATATGGCAGTAGTATTAAAGACGATTGAGATATTGATAAATAAAGGTTGGAATATTACTCCAACAGATATTAAGTTCGGTCTAAAGGAAGCCAAATGGCCGGGTCGTTTTGAAATACTAAACAGGACACCTAATTTTATTGTGGATGGTGCTCATAATCCAAATGGAGTTCTTGCATTAACGAATAATATTGAGAAGTATTTTGGTAACAAGAAAATAATTTTTATTGTCGGGGTACTTAAGGACAAAGACTATGAAAATATGATGAAATTAATAATACCATATGCAAAGTGCTTTATTGTATTACAGCCAGAAAATTCAAGGGCACTCTCACAAAACGATTTAGCCAGGTTTCTTCAAGGTGGTTTTGGAGCAGAAGTGACAGAAGCGAAGGATGCAGAGGATGGAATTAACACTGCTCTTGAGATGGCTGATAAAGAAGATATTATCATTGCATTTGGATCATTATATATGGTCGGAAGTATCAGAGAATTTTTTAATTAGATTTTATATTATGATTAATTTTTGACAATAAA
>CAZQTM010000355.1:0-2070 GCA_964595855.1 uncultured Lachnospiraceae bacterium
AATGACGAATGCTGAATGCATTATTAGCAGGTGTATCTCCGGCGCCAAAGCATGGTCCGCAGAAAGCTGTTTTTAATACGGCACCTGTTTCTAATAACGTAGCAGCGCATCCATTCTTTAATAATTCCATATAAATTGGAGTAGAAGCAGGGTATACATTGAGAGTAAATTCATCTGCACCAATGTAATGGTCCTTCATAATATCTGCTGCTGCACAAATGTTTTCAAATCCACCACCTGCACAACCGGCAATTACTCCCTGATCTACATATAACTTACCATTTCTAATTTTATCCTGAAGTGAATATTTTATCTGATCTCCAAAACTTACCTTAGCTCCTTCTTCTACTTCATGAAGAATATCCTTTAAGTTATGATTTACTTCATCAATTGAATATGCATTGCTAGGATGGAATGGCATAGCAATCATTGGTCTGATCTCACTTAAATCAATGGTAATCATGCCATCATAATATGCTACTTCGCCCGTTTCTAATTTGGCATAGTCTTCTTTTCTTTCATGAATATCATAAAACTCTTCAATCTTTTTATCTGTTTTCCAGATAGAAGAAAGGCATGTTGTTTCTGTTGTCATAACATCCACACCAATTCTAAAATCAGCGCTTAGGTTCTCTACACCAGGTCCAACAAATTCCAGTACTTTATTTTTTACAAATCCATTTGCAAAAACTGCTCCGATTAAGGCAATCGCAACGTCCTGTGGTCCAACGCCCTTTACCGGTTCTCCAGTTAAGTAGACTCCGATTACTCCCGGACGGTCAATATCATAGGTTTGATTCAAAAGCTGTTTTACTAATTCCGGGCCGCCTTCTCCCATTGCCATCGTACCTAACGCACCGTAACGTGTATGTGAGTCTGAGCCCAAAATCATCCTACCACCACCAGCAAGCATTTCACGTGCGAACTGATGAATAACGGCCTGATGAGGTGGAACATAGATTCCACCATATTTTTTTGCACAGGATAATCCAAACATGTGATCATCCTCATTAATGGTTCCGCCAACTGCACATAAAGAATTATGGCAGTTTGTCAGTATATATGGTATCGGGAATCTCTCAAGTCCTGAAGCTCTTGCAGTTTGAATGATTCCAACAAACGTAATATCATGGGAAGTTAATTTATCGAATTTAATCTTTAACTTATCCATATTTCCGGATGTGTTATGGTTAGCCAAAATTCCATAAGCAATTGTCTCTTTTGATGCTTCCTCTTTTGATATTTCTTTCCCTGTCATTGATCTTATTGTGGATTTTGCTTCTGCATCATCCGGTACTATATCCATTCCCTTAATCAGGAATGCACCACCTTTTAATAATGTTATCATTTTACTTCCTCCAAGTCTCCAAATCTATTTTCTTTCTTGTAATATCACTTTATCAAGATGCCAAATTTCATCAACATATTCCTGAATGGTTCTGTCGGATGTGAATTTTCCACTGCAGGCTACATTTAGAATTGCACTTTTTGCCCATTTTTCTTCATCTTTATAATATTCTTCCACTTTTTTCTGCGTTTCCAGATATGACCTGAAGTCTTTCAAAATAAAGTATCTGTCTGCTATCGAAGTTGACTCTGTATTAAGTAATGAATTGTATAAAGTACGGAATCTTTCCGGTTCATTCGGAGAATAAAAACCATTAACCAGTTGTATTAATACTTTTCTGATATCTTCATCATGATTAAAGATATCCATAGGATCATATCCACCATTATTTTCATATTGTATCACTTCATCTGAAATTAAACCAAAGATAAATACATTCTCTTTTCCAACTTCTTCTACAATCTCAACATTAGCACCATCCATTGTTCCTACTGTCAGTGCTCCATTTAACATAAACTTCATGTTGCCGGTTCCACTTGCTTCTTTACTTGCTGTTGATATCTGTTCTGATACATCAGATGCCGCAAAAATTATCTCTGCATTTGACACACAGTAATTCTCTATGAATATTATTTTTATCTTACCACGAATCGACTCGTCATGATTAATCACATCTGCGACAGAATTAATTAGCTTAATCGTAAGTTTTGCGTTCTGATAAC
>CAZQTM010000356.1:0-2067 GCA_964595855.1 uncultured Lachnospiraceae bacterium
GCTCTTAGACAGGCACGATCAAGAGCAATTATACAGTCAGGAAGAACGAACAGCAATACGAACAGATTAAGCAGTACCAATAAGAATAACGCAATCTTTAGTAAGATTAACAATTATCAAAATGGTCTCAAATCTTCTCAACTTATCAAAGATTATTCTACCATTTATTCATCCTGTGAAAGTTTACTAAATGCTTCAGATAAACTGCTAAGTACAAAAGACGATTCTATTTTTAATCTTGCTATAAAAGAGAACAAAGAGCAGACCGGTAAAACTGATAATAAAGAGAAAGTAATAAGTCAGATAAAATCAGTAGTGAATCAATTTAATACAGTTATGGAAAAGATGAATGATATAGGCTATACAGTAAATACCCTATATCGAAAGCAATTAAGCCAGTATGTTGCACAGAGTAAAACAGATTTAAAAAATCTTGGAATAACAGAGGAAAAGGATGGCACTCTTTCAATTGATGAAAAAGTTCTGAATGCGGCAGATTTAAGTAAGCTACAGGATGTCTTTGGTAAAAAGAATTCTTTTATGAATAGAGTGGCAGTAAGAATAGAAAGTATATCTGCATATGCAAATTCAAATGTTTCCTTACAATTACAGAATGGATATACATCCGCTTATAGTAAATTTGGAGAAAGTACAGAAAATGGATATGGTGGAACAGGACATTACTTTAGTGCAAGCAGATGATTCTTACAAATAAATTGCTTCATGGGCGTACCCCAAAAAGGGTATGCCTATTTTTTGCCCGTACAATGAGCCAAGTGTCAAGTTTATTTGAACATTTGGCGAATGTCTTTTTTCACATAATTTAAACATATTTGTAAATTAGCATCATAAGATAATAATGTATGTACTAACGTATAAGAAGGGAAAAACATTATGAAAAAATATGATGTCATTATTATTGGAGCAGGTATTTCAGGTATTACCGCCGCTGCGCTCCTTGCAAAGAAAGGACAAAGTGTATGTGTAATAGAGTCAGCAAATAAGCCGGGAGGTTCGTGTGGAATATTTAAAAGGCGTGGCGTGATAATAGAACAGGGAGCAGCAATGTTGTATGGATTTGGTGAGCGTGGATTCAATCCTCATCGATATGTTTTTAATGTTCTAGAAGAACCCATTACGATGATACGCCATAAAGAACTTTATACGATTCACTTTGGAAAAGATGATATTGTTTTCTATGAAGATCTGGATGGTTTTATAGAGGAATTAATAAGGGTATTTCCGAGTGAAAAGAGTGGGATTGAACAGTATTATCATGATTTTGGCAAGCTATATGACAAAGTGATTGCTAAGACACCAATCTTTGTTGCACCAGATGTCCTTGATAAAAAGCAGACATTGGAACTATTTAAGACACATCCACTTTCTTATATAAAATTCTTAGGGTATATGAATAAGAGTATGAAGGAAGTGCTTAGGGAATATTTTAAAGGAGAACAGATTCTGCAGTTTTTTGATAAACTGACTTCCACATACTGTTATGCAACTGTAGAGGAAGCACCTGCTGTATTAGGTGCTGTCATGTTTTTGGATAATCATGTGGGAGGAAGTTATTACCCGGTCGGTTCAACCATGCAGTTAATTGGAAAATTGGAAAAATCGGCTGAAGAGAATGGCGCAGATTTTCTTTATCAGAGTAAGGTTAAAGAAATACTTGTAGAAAACAATAAGGTAGAAGGAGTAAGACTGAGTGATGAGACAGTAATTCATGCTGATCAAGTTATCTACAGCGGAAATGTCTGGGACCTATATGAAAAGCTTTTAAAGGGGACGCAAACAGTATCCTATGAACCAACGTATGCATCCGTTGTGTATTATGCCATTATTAAAGAGGAGATGCTTCCTGACAACCTCTACCCAATAGAAATGTTTATTTCAGATAAATCATCCATTACGGAAGATGAGATTACCATGTACCTTTTAGGATTAGATGATAAAACATTAGAAAAAAATGGATGCTTAAGCCTAACTGCAATAGGACCATCTTTTAGAAACTGGGATGCTATAACAGATCATGATTTGTATGAAAAGACAAAGGAAGAAGAG
>CAZQTM010000357.1:0-2065 GCA_964595855.1 uncultured Lachnospiraceae bacterium
CGAGTGACTGTTTTCAAATTATGAACAAAATGTTAATGCACGGTATTATCAAAATAATCCTAACTAGCACTCAGCACAACTTTTCACAAATGTTGAACTTGCTATAGTCAATCTATAATCTCAATCTCTTCCAAATCCGGCTAGTACTCATACCAGTCGATTCCCATTTCATTAGCTTTATCTTGAATCGCCTTATCTATCCTTAAATATCTAATTCCGGGAATATCTAAGTATATTTTCGGATTAAAATAAAATCCATTATCAAATTCAGGCATCTCACTCCTTATTGTAAGACATACAATTGACGGATACTTAATAGTAATCCCATTCTCGTCCCATATATTACTAAATCCTATCCTGCAAACTCCATATTGATTCATAGAATAATAACCTAAAGCTATTGAAAGACAATTATCGAAGTTCATATCTTTAACATATCTGTTTGCATAATCTACTAGCTCTGGCATATATTTTTCATTATTACATTTCATATTAAAAGAATAGCTATTATACTCACCATCTTCAGAATGGTATATATCAAATACTTCTAAATATTCGCCAAAGTCTTTTTCTATTATATTAGAAAAATCATCACCTATAATCTTTCTATCATTAGAACAACCAGTAATATAAACACACATCAAAACAACAGAAAGCTTAAATAGCCTTCCTTGAATGTCACACAACTGCAACTCAATCGATGTCATTTTTCTTTCCTCTTTCCACCTGCCTGTCAATTGTCACCCGATGAATGCTCGTAACATCTGCAAGCACACCTTCCTTGATAATCTTTCCAAGATTTATCGGTGTATATCCACATACATTTGCTGCCAAATTGATGTGCTTACATCCCTCTTTATATGGTTCCACATTATTATGGTCGTGACCGTGTATGTTCAGACACCATGGTAATCCATACACCGGCTCATGTGACAACAATATTTTCTCTGCTATAAAAAGTGGTCCTGTATAAATTTCATCAAAGTAATTGTTATATGCGCCTTTTGCATCATGATTTCCAAGAATCAGAATCTTTTTTCTCGCCTTGATGTCTTTGATATACTCCGGTTTTCCAACATCTCCCAAGCAAATAAATGTATCATTTTTCATTACGATTCCATTAATAACAGAAAGCTGTTCCTCCGCCGTAATCCAGTCTGGACTCATAAACTTGCAATCTTCATCATCAAAATGTAAATCCGATAATATGTATACAGAACCTCCATCTGACCAGTGACGAAATGGTTCGTATAATGTTGGTATCATTGTTTATTCCTCCTTTGCCTCTTCTTTTGCTCGCTTTTCCCGTTCTATCAGTGCATCTGTAATTCCAATAATCTTAAGCGCAGCTTCCCTTGCAATCTCTTCTACCGTTTTCTCTGTCATATTCACTTCCACTACATATATGTTATTCTGTTTCTTACACACAGTTATCTCCTTCCTCGCCATTCCTAATCACCATCCCAAATGCAATCTGGTCGCATTTTTGCCAATGCAATCAACTGATGTAACGGTCTTATTGCATTAGCGGCAGTTGCCATCCAATAATCGCTAGTATCTCCTTCATTTACTTCGTACTCTACAATTTCTTCCTTAGCCGGCGTCTGTTGTTTTAATAAAACCAGCATGTTTTCCAACTCATTTTCTTCTTCATCATAAAAAATTACTTTTGTTCGCTTCGTGCTTGTCCATACATCATCTTTCTTGTATTTATCCGTTATTGTTGCAATCATGTTTTCAAGTATAGAAATACTGTCAACACCACTCAACCCATATATTTGTCTAATGCCCTTCTCGTATACCTCTTTGTAATATCCTCCGTAATTGTATGTAACATTCAAGTGCGCCTCTGTATTCAATGCCGGTGTAAAAGTTCCGGTTTTCGGATGATAATCCGCCTTATATGTTCCGCCAATCATCAAATGCCCCGGCACACTTGCCACTTCACCAGTTACCGGCTCTTTCAAATAAATATCGTAACTCACGAATTGCACCTCCCTATCTACACATAAAGCCGTAGCTCTCGCCACGGCTTTATCATCTAAATTATGTGCCTACATTACAG
>CAZQTM010000358.1:0-2063 GCA_964595855.1 uncultured Lachnospiraceae bacterium
GGAATATTGACTTCAAGGATTCCGGCATCCAATAGAAATAAATCCGCTGTCTTATTCACAAGACACATTGCTTCTTCAATTGTTGTTTCAATCACACCGGTTGCAATAAGAGATGCAATTCCATGAGTGTAAATGATGGTATTTTGTACATATTTTTCTGCCATGGATGTTGAAAACTGAAAAAAGTTTGCAATGTTCTTCACTAATTCCCGATGTGCTTTGTCAGAGGTAAGTGCATTAAAATTGCCTGCACACTGACCTTTATAACCATTCAAATAGAGAAAACGGAATAGATTGGGTTCTTCTTTAGCCATACGGATATAGGAGATACCAGTTTCTTCGAATACCTGCAACGGCTGATTTGAGGTTGAAATCAATTTTTCGTTAGCATAAGAACGTGCATATTCTGCTAATGAATTACGCAACCCCTCCATATTCTGAAAATGCCAAGAAATAGGCTGAGTAGAGCAACCTATCTTATTGGCTAATTCTTTGATGTTTAAAGATTCATAACCATTATTTTTCACTAAATCAAGTGCACTTTTTAAAATCATTTCCTTTGTTATTTTTGGACTGCTCGGCATATTTAGAATCCTCCGTATTAATACTATAAATTGATTTACTGTAAATCAATTTATAGTATACAATAGGAAAAGTATTCTGTAAAGAAA
This sequence comes from uncultured Lachnospiraceae bacterium, assembly GCA_964595855.1. Taxonomy (GTDB): domain Bacteria; phylum Bacillota; class Clostridia; order Lachnospirales; family Lachnospiraceae; genus RGIG8767. The sequence continues at coordinate 672 of CAZQTM010000358.1, forward strand.
TTTTTGAAGCTATGTAGTATAGTGTCAGAAGTTCTGTTACTATGAACTTCTGACTACTATATTGCTGGTTATGCAATTATTGAAACTTAACCTTTCAAGTTACCAGTTTACTCTACCATCTTGAAAACAATCGGAACATTGGCAATTATTAGCGGTAGTACCACATGTACTTGTTTCAGGTGGAGTACAAGATGCTACTCTGCCAAGGGTGGTATTATCCTCTTTGCGGTTTTGTAATTCTTTTAAAGGTGATGGAGCAAGTTCAAATCGATAGTCGATTCCTTTGCAGTCTATATATTCATCTATAATAATGTGACTTGCTACGCTGCATACGTCATGATTTACATCCTTTTGATAACAATAAAAAGGAGCATTAGGAGATAAAGAATAAAGAGGTACAACGTCAGAGATGCATTGTGTATTTCCTGTCGTTGTGGCTATGATATCTCTGACATAGTCAATATTTGGACGAAGTTTAAGAATTTCAGGAAATTCTCCATTTGGAATTACCTGTTGCCATTCTTTGTGTTCATATTGGTAGAGAAGATCCTTAGCTTTGTGTAAATGTGCAATCTCTTGTACCAGACAATCTTCCCATATCTTTCGAATATACATATCACATTCTGTTTGCAGACAGGAGTAATATAAATAACATTCTGTATATTCATGCATCAATAGATCTTCAAGCCATGTAGCGGTTGTGTCTTTTAGACTTTCGTATTGACTTACATGTTCTTCTTCAATCAATCCTATTTCTTGATATAAGCGGCGCCCTATGTCGGATTTATCATATAGTGGAGAAACATTCATATAATAATTCATAGTCTGTTGTTCGGCTGCTGTGATAATTCCGATATTCAGCTTAGTCTGTGTTGAAACTAAGTTGTTATTAACATAAGGGAATATGCTGTCAACAGGATGGCGGTGCTCTGATATGGTTGGCCTTGCAGGCATTATCTCCGTATATCCGCCAACTAATTTCTCAGGACATATTCCATATTCCAAATTAAGCAAGTTGGAATAACGGTAAAGGTGATCGAAATCTTCTAATAATGCAAAGTTAAGTGCATTTTTAACAGTACAGTTACATTCCATTTTGGCTAAAACACTTGTTAAGTCTACAGCTAACTGCTCATAGGTAATTGTGTGTTCCAGAATACTTTCATTCTTTGGTTTTAAAGCACTAATACGCTTTTGTTGTTGTTGCTCGATTCTTCTAATAATAGCTAGTTCCCTACGCAAATCATTATTAGGACAATGTCTGGAGAAATTACGTGAGAACCATTGTGCCTCAAATTCAGTTCCGTTCATTAAAACAATACGACATTTTGTATAGGGGTCTGTTTTATTCTTATCGTATGGATATGGATATATAGTATTCCAATCCATAAA
>CAZQTM010000359.1:0-2056 GCA_964595855.1 uncultured Lachnospiraceae bacterium
TTAATCCGCAGATTGATACTTTATATATTCCTTTATAATTGTATAAGCTCCTACAAGTCGCTCGAGCGACCATGCCGCATTAGCAGGGCTGGTAGATGGTAGTGTAATGCTTTTAAAACCGGTTATCGGATATGCATATTTTTGATAAAGTTTTCCTGCCGTAGCACCATTCGTAATAATGCAACTTATGTTACTTTTCTTTAAAATCATAGTAAAGTCATTCACAGTCACATTTTTTATGGAGCTGTCAGAAGAGCCCGAAATCTCACATTCTTCAATCACATCCCACAATGCGATGTGATGCTTTAACAACATGTCCTTTTTCTGATCAATTGTAAGCGGAAGTTCTACCGATAGTACCGTACTGATTACCTTCCAGAATCGATTCATAGGATGACCATAATAAAAGCCTTCCTCTCTGGATTTTACAGATGGAAATGAACCTAATATTAAGATTTTACTTTTTTCATTATATACCGGAGCAAATTCATGTTTTTCTTTTATCATATGTCTATTATTAACATATTTAACGAATATGTCAAAAAATTATTGACATATATCACATCGTGATATAATGTTATATCATATTATGATATATCAAGTTGTGATATTCGAGGAGAGGAGTTGGGCAAATGAATTTATTACAAGCCAGAAAGCGGTATATTCCAATGACCGAGACCATGTTTTTTATTCTGGGTGCGTTGCGGGAAGAGCAACATGGATACGGAATCATGCAATATGTTGCCCGGTTAACAAATGACAGGATTACCCTGGGGGCAGGAACTATATATTCCAGTATTTCGAAGTTAGAAAAAGATGGTCTGATTGTGCAGACGAAGGAAGAAAACCGTCAAAAAAAATATCTTATCACAGAAGAAGGAAAAACAATATTAGAAGAAGAAGTTCACCGTATTCTGGAGCTTGCAGTCGTTGCAAAATCAATTTTAAAAGATTAAGGAGGAAAGTAATTTTATGAATAAAAACATTGTATTATTACCAATGCTAAAGTATGTTGTACCAGCGGATTTTGAATTATATCTAGAAGAAAAAGCAAAGAAAGGCTATCAGATCAAAAAATTAGGACAGTTTAATTTCTTTCTTATTAAGTTTATAAATGAAAAACCTAAGACCTATCGTTATGTCATGGATTTGAATGCGTTCCCAAATTCTAATTATAAAAGAACGTATTTAGATTTTGGGTGGGAGCTTGTTGGGCAAATCTCCAGCTGCTTTATCTGGCGAAAAGAATACGACTCAATACGTCCGGAATCTTTTTCTGACCAGGAAAGCATAACGAAAAGGAACAAAAGAGTTCGTAATGCTATTAGTGTTTCTCTCATTCTTCTACTGTTAGCATTCATTATCGTTATAGTTGCTATCTTCTACTGCGGTATAATCGTCAGAGTGGATAAGATTCCTGAACTTATATTTGATGCACTTCTGTTAGGCCTTATTTCGTTTTATTTATTCACTATAATTAAAAAGGTACAAAAAAACATCAACAGGAATTCATGACTTCATAAAAACATCCAAATGGATGTTTTTATTTTACTCATTTATTGACTTTTCAGTCAATCCTTGATATCGTTATATTGACCAAATAGTCAACGATTAAAAAGAAAGGCAATATTAATTATGTATGAGTCCTTTGAGCGATTATCAGATACGAAACAAAATGTCATTCTGGAAAGTGGCATTAGGGAATTTTCCCAAAAAACATATTCTGAAGCCAGCACAGATACCATTACAAGGAATGGTAATATTTCAAAAGGGCTTCTCTTCCATTACTTTGGAACAAAGAGTAATTTTTACCTATATTGTTTAGAGAAGGCACTGCAAACACTCATAGTTGATTTTACTCCGAATACGGACAACGACTTTTATGATGTTGTATTTTCTTCTTTTAACAATAAGATTGAACTGGCTAAAAGATACCCCGATGAAATGCATTTTATTAATATGGCTTCGAGAGAAAGCAATGCTTCCATACAGGAGTCCAAAAATGAACTACTGAAAAAATACGTGGAAATGGGAAAGAAAAATTCATTCGTAGTTT
>CAZQTM010000360.1:0-2056 GCA_964595855.1 uncultured Lachnospiraceae bacterium
TTGCAAAAAAAGTAACAAAAAAGCGCGTTAGAAAAAACGTTGAACATGGACAGGCACATATTCAGTCTTCATTTAACAATACAATTGTTACATTGACAGATGCTGAAGGAAATGCTTTAAGCTGGGCAAGTGCCGGTGGTCTAGGATTTAGGGGTTCAAAGAAATCTACTGCCTATGCAGCACAAATGGCTGCTGAAACGGCTACAAAAGCAGCTTTAATACATGGCCTTAAGACGGTAGACGTATTTGTAAAGGGACCTGGTCAAGGAAGAGAAGCAGCTATTAGAGCACTTCAGGCATGTGGTCTTGAGGTATTAAGCATCAAAGATGTGACACCAGTTCCTCATAACGGATGCCGTCCACCTAAACGTCGTCGTGTTTAGTACGAAATATGAATTCCTAATAAAAATTAGAAACGTTGGATTGAAAGCAGTTCTTTATAAGAGAACTGCTGTAAACAATATTGGAGGAAAATAATAATGGCAGTAAACAGAGTACCTGTGTTAAAAAGATGCAGATCACTTAGCTTAGATCCTGTTTTCTTAGGATATGATAAAAAGTCAAACAGAACTTTAGCAAGAGCAAACAAAAAGATGAGTGAGTATGGTCTTCAGTTAAGAGAAAAACAGAAAGCAAAATTCATCTATGGCGTTCTTGAAAAACCTTTTAGAAATTACTATAAGAGAGCTGATAGAATGAAAGGTATGGCAGGTGAAAACCTGATGATTATTCTTGAAAGCAGACTTGACAGTGTTATCTTCAGAATGGGATTTGCTAGAACAAGAAGAGAAGCAAGACAGATTGTTGGACATAAACACGTTTTAGTTAATGGAAAAGGCGTAAATATTCCATCATACTTAATTAAAGCTGGAGATGTTATCGAGATTAGAGAAAAATCTAAATCTTTACAGAGATACAAAGATATCATTGAAGTTACAGGTGGCAGACTTGTTCCTGAATGGCTCGATGTTGATATTGAAGGCCTTAAAGGCACAGTTAAATCCCTTCCTTCAAGAGAGATGATTGATGTACCGGTTAACGAGATGCTTATCGTCGAATTATATTCAAAATAATTAGACAGTTGACTGGAGTTACTTTTAAATTCATGTTCGTAAAGGAGGGTATTTGCAGTGTTTGATTTTGAAAGACCGAATATTGAGGTTGCAGAAATCTCTGAAGATAAGAAATACGGCAGATTTGTAGTAGAACCTTTAGAGAGAGGTTATGGTATTACGCTTGGCAATTCATTAAGAAGAATTATGCTTTCTTCATTACCAGGTGCTGCAGTCAGCCAGGTTAAAATCGAAGGTGTATTGCATGAGTTCAGCTCCATCCCGGGCGTTAAAGAAGATGTTACTGAAATAATCATGAATATAAAGAGCTTAGCTATTAAAAATAGTAGCGAAACAAATGAACCTAAGACAGCTTATATAGATTTCGAAGGTGAAGGCGTTGTAAAAGCTTCTGATATTCAGGTTGATCAGGATATTGAAATACTGAATCCGGATCAGACTATTGCCACACTGAGTGGTGGTAAGCTCTATATGGAACTGACTATTACAAAGGGCAGAGGTTACGTAAGTGCAGATAAGAACAAGAATTCAGAGTTACCAATTGGCGTAATTGCAATTGATTCTATTTATACACCGGTAGAAAGAGTCAATATAACAGTTGAAAATACCCGTGTTGGACAGATCACAGATTACGATAAACTTACAATGGATGTCTATACAAATGGAACATTGGTTCCCGATGAAGCTGTTAGTTTAGCAGCAAAAGTACTGAGTGAGCATTTAAGTCTTTTCATTGATTTATCTGAGAATGCCAAAACTGCAGAAGTAATGGTAGAAAAAGAAGATGATGAAAAAGAAAAAGTTTTGGAAATGAGCATTGATGAACTTGAGTTATCTGTTCGTTCCTACAACTGCTTAAAGAGGGCTGGAATCAATACTGTTCAGGAACTTACTAATAAGACACCTGAAGATATGATGAAAGTTCGTAACCTTGGACGTAAATCTTTAGAAGAAGTATTAGCTAAATTGAAAGAACTTGGATT
>CAZQTM010000361.1:0-2048 GCA_964595855.1 uncultured Lachnospiraceae bacterium
TAATCGAATTGGCATATTAGTGGGGTCAACTCAGGACATCCTTCCCTCTTCAGGAGTTTATAGAGAGCACATTCATAATAGTTAATACCGTACTCATCAAGTGTTTTTCCATAGATGAAATCACAAACAAAATCGGCAGTATATTGTCTTTCTAGTGAGCGAAGTGCCTGTAAATAACGTTTGTCCTGCCACTTTTTGCTAAAGTGGTTATTCTTTCCAAAAGATTTGCGAAACACATAAACCGACTCCATACCATCTGTCATAATTGAGCCTATCTGCGCAGGGGATATTTTCCCCTCTCCTGCCTTATAGATAGCTGCCACTAATGCGGTAAATAAAATATCAATCAACTTAGGATTATGTTTTCCAACCGAAGGAGCATCGTTTAATATCTTATAATAATTTATCTTTGCACGCTTCATCACAGCTTTTGAAAAAATTTTATCAAATCTAATTGTAATTTGTCTTTGAAAGCTTTTATTGAATAGTATCCAGAAAATCCTTGTAGATAACATGTCATTCATTATTTTTTTCCTTTTTACTATATTAAATAGTTTTATAAACAAATAACAACTAATATTTTAAACCAAAATACCATATAATACCATTGCAATTTTTTTATTATTTTAAACAACTAAAAAAGTGATTGAGAAACATATTCTTTTCTCAATCACTTTATATAAATTAGATTACTTTTTAAGTCCCATTGTAATAGTTGATGTTTTCTGGAACGCTTTATCGCTTAATATTGCTTTTAAGAATATAAATGATTTTGCATACTTTCCTACAAGATACCTTGTTTTTGGATTTTTTACTGTAACTGCTTTTCCAATTGTTTTTGCAATTAATTTGGGATCAGATAATGTAGTATTTCCTGCTCCATATCTTTTTTCATAGTAGTCAGCTGCTAAATCTGCATTCTTCTTATATGCCCCTTCTCCTGAATATTGACGAATATTCTTTGATGCAATTACTCCCCAGTCTGTCTGAATCATTCCTGGTTCTATTACAATGGTATCAATATGATATGGTAATATTTCCATTCTTAGCGCATCACTAATGGCTTCAACTGCATACTTGGTCGAATGATACCATCCGCAAAACGGTGATGAAAAACGTCCGCCCATAGATGCTACGTTTACGATTTTTCCAAAACTCTGTCTTCTCATAGTTGGTAATACCAGCTGAATCATTCTTCCTAAACCGAATACATTTACTTCATATTGATTTCTAATTTTCTCAATTGGAATATCTTCAATTGTTCCACATAAGCCAAAACCAGCATTATTTACAAGGACATCAATTTGCCCTTCCTTTTCAAGAATCTGATTAACACATGCCACCATTGATTCTTCATTCGTTACATCTAAATAAATAACATGACCGCCCTTCTCTTCTATCTTTCTCATGGATTCCACTCTTCTGGCTCCTCCATATACATTAAATCCCCTGTTTAATAGTTCAAAGGCTGTTTCAAGGCCTATTCCTGAAGATGCCCCTGTAATAAGTGCTACTTTTTTTTTCATTCTTTTCCTCCTAATTGTATCTTAATTGACAGTGTGTCTGTTAAATGGAATATACCAATTATTTGACACTGTGTCAACTAAAACTTTTCAAATTAAATTACTTATGATATGATATTTGAAAGAAAAATATAGGTAGGTAGATGATATGAATTTTTTAAGAGCTCGAACAAAAGAGCAGATTGAACAGCGGCAGCTGGATATTATGCAGGCGTGTGAAACTTTGTTTGAAAAAGGTGGTTATGATCACGTAAATATAATGGCCATTTCCGAAATGACATCCATTACCCGTTCTGCCATTTACACCTACTATAAAACAAAAGATGAAATCATTCTTGATCTTCTACGTGAAGAACTTTTAGACTGGAAAGAAGAATTACTTGAATGGACGTTAGAAACAGCTCCACTAAATAAAGCAGAATTTTGCAAGCAATTTACTGCTATATTAATGTCTAAACATAAAATGCTACATTATTACAGCCTTTTATATACTTTATTGGAATTAAATTGTCGTTTGGAAAAATT
>CAZQTM010000362.1:0-2046 GCA_964595855.1 uncultured Lachnospiraceae bacterium
TTAAACTTGTGCAACATCTTTCATTGAAAAGCTGATTCTTCCCATCTTATCTTTTCCAAGACAAACAACGGTAACTTCCTCTCCTAATGTAAGGACATCTTCTACATGATTGATTCTTTCCTTACTGATCTTAGATATATGAACCATACCTTCTTTTCCTGGAGCAAATTCAATAAATGCACCAAATTCTTTAATACTTACAACAGTACCCTTGAAGATTTGTCCTTCCTCAAAGTCAGACGTAATGATTTTTATAATATCTACAGCCTGAGTCATTTTATCCTCTTCAGTACCGCAGACTGATACTTTACCATCATCTGTTATATCAATTTTGACACCCGTACGGTTAATAATCTCGTTAATTGTTTTACCACGCTGTCCAACAACATCACCAATCTTTTCAGGATCAATCTGTAAAGAAATAATCTTAGGAGCATACTTTCCAACTGTTTTTCTTGGTTCTGCAATTGCTGGTCTCATGCAGTTATCCATAATAAAGAATCTTGCTTCTCTTGTTCTTCTGATTGCTTCTTCCACAATTGGTCTTGTTAAACCATGAATTTTAATATCCATCTGTATTGCTGTGATACCTTCTGTTGTACCCGTTACTTTAAAGTCCATATCGCCAAAGAAATCTTCCAGTCCCTGAATATCTGTTAATACGATGAAGTCATCATCCGTATCTCCAGTTACAAGACCACAAGAAATACCAGCTACCATCTTCTTAATTGGTACACCAGCTGCCATCAATGACATACAGGATGCACAGGTAGAAGCCATAGAGGTTGAGCCATTTGATTCAAATGTTTCTGATACTGTTCGGATTGCATATGGGAACTCGTCTTCTGATGGAAGAACCGGTATCAGAGCTCTTTCTGCCAAAGCACCATGTCCAATCTCACGTCTTCCTGGTCCACGGCTAACTTTTGTCTCACCTACTGAGTATGCAGGGAAATTATACTGATGCATATAACGTTTGCTTGTCTCATTTGCATCTAAACCATCTACCTTCTGCATTTCAGATAAAGGAGCAAGTGTTGTCACATTACAAATTTGTGTTTGTCCTCTGGTAAACATAGCAGAACCATGAACTCTGGGAATTAAATCAACCTCTGCTGATAATTTTCTGATTTCATTAATCTGACGACCATCTGGACGTTTATGATCCTTTAATATCATCTTACGAACAGTCTTTTTCTGATACTGATAAACGGCTTCATCAAGAACTGCTAACCATTCTTCGTTATCAGTAAAGCTCTCTGTCAATTTTTCTTTAATATTTCTAATATTTTCTTCACGTACCTGTTTTACATCTGTGAACACTGCTGTTTCCATTTCTTCAGGTGTAACGACTTCTTTCATTGCAGCAAAAAGTTCTGCAGGTACTGCACAGCTAATATACTCATGTTTTGCTTTTCCAACTTCTGCAACCATCTTATTAATAAACTGAATGACTTCTTGATTTACTGAATGAGCTTTATAAATAGCTTCAATCATATTATCTTCCGGAATCTCGTTTGCACCGGCTTCAATCATAATTACTTTTTCGCTTGTTGATGCTACGGTAAGGTTCAAATCACCATTTTTCCACTGTTCCTGAGTTGGGTTAATGATTAATTCACCATCAACCATGCCAACCTGAGTTGTTGCGCAAGGTCCGTCAAATGGGATATCAGATATGCTGGTTGCAATAGCAGCTCCAAGCATAGCAACTAATTCCGGACGGCAATCCGGATCAACTGACATAACCATATTATTCAATGTAACATCATTTCGATAATCCTTGGGAAATAATGGACGCATTGGTCTGTCAATAACACGGCTCGTTAAAACTGAATTTTCACTTGCCTTACCTTCTCTTTTGTTAAATCCTCCTGGAACTTTTCCTACTGCATACATTTTCTCTTCATACTCCACACTAAGTGGGAAGAAATCAATACCATCACGAGGTTTTTCTGATGCTGTAGCAGATGATAATACTGTTGTATCACCATAATGCATAAATGCACAGCCATTAGCCTGTGCTCCTACTCTACCAACGTCCAC
>CAZQTM010000363.1:0-2013 GCA_964595855.1 uncultured Lachnospiraceae bacterium
GAAGAAAGAAAGAGTGTCACAGAATTAATTGATTTTATTTATCAGAGTCCCAGCTGTTTTCATGCAGTATCACAAGTAAAGAGGATGTTAATAAATGAGGGTTTTTCGGAATTATCCAAGAAGAATCCGGATGAATGCAGTATGAAAAATGGAGGTAAATATTTTACAATAAGGAATGATTCATCACTGATTGCGTTTTCTATTCCAAATAGTATTGCAAAAGGATTTCATATTGTTGCCTCTCATTGTGATACTCCTACATTTAAACTGAAAGAAAAACCAGAATTAAAGGTTGAAGATGCTTATTGTAAGCTAAATGTAGAGAAGTATGGTGGAATGATCTTATCTACCTGGCTGGACCGTCCGTTAGGAATTGCGGGACGGGTAGTTGTAAAGGAGAAAGATACTCTTGCTTCTAAATTGATAGATATGGGTAAGAACTGCTGTGTAATTCCTAATGTTGCCATTCACTTTAACAAGGAAATAAATAAGGGATATGAATATAATCCTCAGGTAGATATGCTTCCACTGTTCTCCAGTGATAAAGATGCTGATATTTTTAAAATAATAGCAACGCAGTTATCGATTCAAAAGGAGGATATTCTTGGAAGTGATCTTTTCTTATACAACAGTGAGAAAGGAATACAAACGGGAATCAATGGAGAATTTCTATTATCTCCCAGATTAGATGATTTGGAGTGTGCGTTTGCGACGCTTCAGGGATTTATGAAAGCAAATCCAAAAGATTATATTGCAGTTTATTGTTTATTTGATAATGAGGAGGTTGGTAGTCACACAAGACAGGGAGCCGGATCTGATTTCCTTTTTAATACATTGAATTTTATAGCGGACCACGTAGAAAATAAGGCGTCTTTTGAAACAATGATAGAAGGGAGTTTCCTAATATCAGCGGACAATGCACATGCACTGCATCCGAATCATCCTGAAATGTCGGATGTTACGAACAAACCTTATCTAAATCAAGGTGTCGTATTAAAATTTAATGGAAATGCCCATTATACAACGGATGCTTTTTCCGCAGCAATGATTCGAACATTATCGCACGAGGCTTTTATAAAATTGCAGACTTTTGCAAATCGTTCAGATATTATGGGAGGCTCAACACTTGGTAACATCTCAAATTCACAGGTGTCCATTGCTTCCGCAGATATCGGTTTAGCTCAGCTTGCTATGCATTCTGCCATGGAAACGACAGGGTGTACGGACCTATATGATATGATTAAATTAATAGAAACATTTTATAATAAATAAAGCGAGGAAACATTTTGTTTCCTCGCTCTTTTAATTTCTAAACATTGTCATATCAAGTACCTCTTCATCGGGTGAAATATATAGTTTTTGTTTTTTCTTATATTCAGTTGGCGTCAAACCAAGATAATTCTTAAAAACTTTATTAAAATAACTGATATTACTGAAACCTACAGAAGTTGCCAGGGTACCAATACTAGTTGCATTTGAATCAGCTCTCTGAATTGCTTTTGTCGCAGAGTAGATTCGATATTTTATTAGGTATTCAAATGGCGTCAGATGGAGAACCCGTTTAAAACATCTGCAGCATTCACTTTTGCTGATGTGTATAGATTCTGCAATATCATCAAGAGAAATCTCCTCGGTATAATGACTTTCGATATAAAGAATAGCTTCCTTGATGCGAAGTTCGTCGTTTGCTATATTTTTTGTTTTTGTTCCTTTCGGAATTGTCGTATTGGATATCTGTAATAAAAGATACCACATTTTACATAAATTAGACTTGCATAACAGTTCATATCCACTCTTTTTTTCATTCAGTATTGCTATTGTTTCAATAAGATTTTTCATTAAATTTGAATCAGAATTAAATAGAAGATATTTCATAGAACGATTTTCCACTAATGGAGTTAGGAACTTGACAGACATTACAGTTCTTCCGTAACCAAACATAAAAGACGGGTGAAAGACGATTGATTTAAAAACTGCATCACTGTTATCCATTATATTCATGGAATGAAGGAC
>CAZQTM010000364.1:0-2008 GCA_964595855.1 uncultured Lachnospiraceae bacterium
CTTAATTATCAGGTACCGATGTATTTTATTAGTGGTGGCAATGATTATACAACACCATTTTCGGCAGTTCAGTCATATTATGAGAAAATTACTGCTCCAGACAAAAACATGATAATAATAGATGGTGCAGGACATAACACATTTATAGACGTACCAAAAGAATTTGCAGAGACTGTAAAGCAATTAATATTAAAAAATAATTGGAGCAATGAATGAGTCTGAAAGAGAAAGCAGCTGGACTAAAAAGAGATATACCGGCAGTGTTTCTATCATTGAGACATAAGGAAACACCTATGATCGCAAAGGTTATTGCTGGGGTAACAATAGCATATGCACTTTCCCCTGTTGACTTGATTCCGGACTTTGTTCCGGTACTGGGGTATTTGGATGATCTTATCATTCTGCCGGCGTTGGTTGCCTTAACGATTAGGTTGATACCAGAAGACGTTATGAAGCAATGTCAGATTCAGGCAGACGGAATGTGGAAGGATGGCAAACCGAAAAGATGGTTTTATGCCATACCAATATTAGTGATTTGGCTGTTGATTATTTATTTTATAGTTAAATGTTTTATATAATAATGATTATCGCGATACAAATATTACAACTGACAAAAATTATAAGGAGGAAATGGAATGAGTCCATCAGTTTTGCTGGATATTTTATCAATAGCAGAGAAATTAAAATGTAACACAAGACATTCCTGGACTTCAAACGGCAGACAGGAAAGTGTGGCAGATCACAGCTGGCGACTTGCACTAATGGCGATGTTAGTTTGCGATGAATATCCAACACTTGATATGGATAAAGTCATCAGGATGTGCCTGATTCATGATTTAGGAGAAGCATTTACTGGTGATATTCCAGCATTTGAAAAGAAAATAGAAGATGAAGCTAACGAAGAAGTGGTTTTATATAGATGGATTGATTCATTTTCAGAGCGATATAAAGAAGAGTTTCTGAGTCTTTTACAGGAAATGAAAGAACAAAGAACAGAGGAATCAAAGCTTTATAAGGCGCTGGATAATTTGGAAGCTGTCATTCAACATGATGAAGCAGATATTAATAGCTGGCTTCCTCTTGAATATGATTTACAGTTTACATATGGATCGGATAAGGTAAAATTTTCTGCATATACACAGGCATTAAAGGAAGAAATAGATAAGCGCACACTTAACAAAATAAATGAAGAGAAAAAGTAATATGGAGGATAAAAATGAAAACAATAGGATTGATTGGTGGAATGAGCTGGGAAAGTACGATTACATATTATCAGATTGTAAATGAAAAGATTAAGGAGAAACTTGGCGGATTTCATTCAGCAAAGATATTGCTATATAGTGTTGACTTTGCAGAGTTTGAGAAGAACATGACTAACAGTGACTGGGAAAAGATTACCTCGGATCTGACTGAGGCAGCTAAAAATTTGGAAAAGGCAGGTGCCGACTTTGTCCTTATCTGCACCAACACTATGCATAAAGTAGTACCGGAAATACAAAAAAACATTTCTATTCCTATTATACATATTGCGGAAGCTACAGCAGAAATATTAAATAAGTGTAATATAACTAAAGTGGCTTTGCTTGGAACAAAATATACCATGACACAGAACTTTTACAGAGACAAATTAGAAGAAGCAGGTATTGAGGTAGTTGTTCCGGACCAGAATAATATAGAAGTGGTAAATGATATTATTTTCAATGAATTATGTTTGGGCGTCGTTTCAGAAAAATCAAAGGAAAAATATTGTGATATTATAAATGACCTTGGTAATAAAGGAGCACAGGGTGTCATATTGGGGTGTACTGAAATTGGTTTATTGATTCAACAAAAAGATACACAGATGCCGGTTTTTGACACAACCTGGATACATGCAACAAAGGCAGCGATGTTGGCAATAAATGAGTAAGGTACATAAGATATAATTTATTATTGCCATAAAAAGAGGAAAAGATATGAAGTTTTTATTAGTTGGTATTAATGCAAAATATATCCATTCGAATCCGGC
>CAZQTM010000365.1:0-1991 GCA_964595855.1 uncultured Lachnospiraceae bacterium
CGTTTAATTTGCTGATTTTCAGAATAAATATCTATTATTCAGCAGACCCTAAGTATCTAAGTCAAATGCCTATCAATAGAAATCGCCATCAGAGTTGTCCTGGTGGCGATTAGCTGTGTTTATGCCGTGCAGTTACCGGCGGAAATCCTTTTATATCGGTGGTTTGATTGGAATAGTTAATCCCAATCAGCAAAGTCGTCTGCATCCCAAACCATTCTTGGAAGGTCCGGGTAATAATCTCTTTTATTTTGGACAGTATCGTCCTCTTTCACACAGTTACAATGTCCGCACTGGCAGTTATCGTCTTGACACTCGCCAACGCAAGTACAGTTGCATTCCTCTTTTATATTATCTTCAAAATCCATTTCTATTGCGCTTTTAATAAAACGCCTACAAAAATACAGTCTTTTTGATGATAAGCCAAAAATACCCTATTGAAAGGTGTTTTCATGAGAATAAATTGTCATTGTACATCTGTTCCAAAACTCTCCAAAGTTCATCATAAAAGCTCTTTACCCAAGATGCACCATTGAAATAATCATCCTTTTCTTTTTCGGTATATATAGGATTTTTAATTCTTAATGCTTTATGAGTCCCATTTTCTTCGATCCATTGGCATTCTTGCCCCTTTATCGTATTGCCTCGTTCTTTAATATTCTCGATGACAATAGGTGATAAATCCTGATTTCTATGCCCCAACCTGCAATACCAAAAACCAGAAGTGTAGCTCCAATCATACCACAAGTCTATATAGTATCCTTTGTTTTTGTCGGAAATGTTGGTTACTAATCCATTTTCTGCCGGTATGAAATTGGTAACGCAGAAATTATGCTCCCATACCCAACTATCGTGGATTTGTTTATGAAGGTATTGAATACATAATTCTCTTGCCTTAGATTTGGAAGCTTGCTTATCTTGCAATAATATAATACGTAAATGTTTTTTTTCATCCCATAGATAATACTTTTGGTTCATGTAGCTAATATTATTTCCTAATTCTTTTAGTATAGTGTCTTGTATTGTACATAAATTGTTTCCAACAATATAATTTGCCACGATACTTGCACTTATGTCTGATTTTGTACCATTCATAAAATTATTCCAATAGGTTTCGTCTGAGTTAGTACCAAGCAAACACCAACGTTCCATCCAATTGGGCCCAATATTACTACTTCCTCCTCCATTATCATCTATTGAAATATCTCCATATACTAACAGAGATTTACGAAGACCATCATTCGCTCTATGATCGTATATTTTCTCAATAAATAAAGACAATAAGACATCTGGAGATAAGCATGTTTTATTAAGCAGTTTAATGATGAAATCATGGTTACCTCGTAAAAATCTATTTAGTTCTGCATGATTTATGATTTTCCAGAAAAAAGATTCCCATTTACCTATTTTATCAACATGCTTATATATACTCTGTGATTCTTGCCAATCAAGTTGATAATACCCCCAGCGCAAATCATCATTACGTAAGACGTATTTGTCACTATATTTTTCATCGTCTTTGTCATGTATTGCATATTTGCCTAACAATCTAGTATCTTTGATGCCCTTACGGAACATCCAATTTGTTAAATTGACACATCTAATAACAGCACGGTCTGGATTACGTCGTAATGTATATTCAAATTTTAAATTTTTAAGATACATAGCTAGACGTAGCACATTTATGTCGTTTTCTGTTTTATTGCCAAAAGAAACAAGGTAATTCAGAATCCCTAAAAGTATGCAATAATCAATAGTGTCAGCTTCACCAGTAAACCATGGATTTACATTAAAATCACCATCATTGAATTCTTGAGTTTGTAACAAGCAATACAGATGTTCTACAGCTATTTCAACTTTTTGAAGCCATTCAAATGTAAAATTCTCGTTTTCGGAAATATACGTGCAAATCCAATCATTCTGTTGAATTATAATATCTTTACCCGTTGGCGGAATTAATTCACTAAAAAATGTCAGGAAATAAGTTGTGCATA
>CAZQTM010000366.1:0-1987 GCA_964595855.1 uncultured Lachnospiraceae bacterium
GATGTTTTTATTTTTTTATCCTGACATTCAATCATCCACTTTAAATGATAGCAAATACCTTCCAGAACTGCTCTGATCATTTCTGTTTTTCCCGTCTCCAGTTTAATGTTAAAAAACATTCCTGCTGCATCCGAATCTTCAAATGGGCATCTATTTCCATGCATCCATGGAGTAAATATCACTTCACCAGCTCCCGGACCTGCTTTTTTTACTGTATCAGTCAAATAATCATATAAACTTGTATACATTGTATCCTGGCTCTCTGTCACATCTGTCTTATTTAGGTAAATATTTATTTCATCCAATGCCAAATGCTCTTTGACCCATTCAAAACATTTCCCAGCCGTTTCCATCTCCGCAAAATAATTGTATCTTCCTTCCTGTGCTCCGACGATTCCGGCTATCATTGAATTAATATCAACTTCCTGATGATCCAGCACTGTGGACACCCAACCAGATGTTCCTGAATATATATGTGTATCTCCTGGCTTTACACATCCAGCACCTACGCCAATAATCGTTGCATCTCCACCACCACCAAACACAGGTATTCCACTTACAAGTCCAAGCTCTTCTGCTGCTTTTTGTGTTAGCTTTCCAGCTTTCTCTGTACAATCAATAATTCTTGGCAAATGCTCTTTATGTACACCATACATCTTAATTAAATCATCATTCCAGCCTTCTTTTCCCTTTCTGGTATCATAAAGGAATGTTGCATAGGCAGAGTCTTTTGTCATAACAAATTCACCTGTACATCTGCTAATCAAATATTCCTTTACATCGAGCCATTTATATGACTTTTTAAAAAGATCAGGTTCATTTTTTTCCACCCACTTATACTTCCAAATTGGATCTTTTACACTTGTGGATGCTGCATGCGTGATAACAAGACTCTTAAGTAATTTGAATACATTACAGCCTGAAATTTTAATCCCATTGCCCATACATTCTGCAAATTCATTTTTCGCCCGTTGGTCCATATAGCTCATTGCAGGTCGAAGCGCATTTCCATTCTTATCTACAAGTACAAGTCCTTGCATCTGTGAACAAAATGAAATTCCCATGACTGCTTCCGGTCTAATTTCCGTATTCTCAAACAATTTACTTGTCGTCAAGCACATTACATTCCACCATTCCTCGGTGTCCTGTTCAACTCCGCCATTCTCAAGAATACTTAAACCATACGAAGCATAGGCACTGGTGATAAGATTTACTTCCTGCTCGATATCAAACAAACAGGTTTTCACTCCCGTAGTTCCAAAATCATACGCTATTACATATGTTTGCATAGTCCCCCTCCTATCTGTCGTTCTATTATTACTTTTCGTTCTTTGATTCTACTCCAAGTGCCGCATACATAAATTTCATCAATTCCTCTACCATGTGCTCATCGTTTTCCAATGTACCTTCACCACAATATATACGCATTCGCTCTCTATAATAATCACAGCAATATGAGAATTGCAGCATCATTAATAAGTTATCAAAAAAGAACGCAAAGACGCGGCTGTCCATATCTAGACGAACTACTCCGCTTTTCTTTGCGTTCTCTAATAAATTTGTATATACCTGCGCAGAAATACTCTCAATCTCTTCTGCTAACATAGTAGCAAAACGCTTGCATCCCCCTGCTGTAATTTCATGATACATCACATAATAGTCTGCATGCTTTTTGGAATGTTCGATCAAAGCCCATACAACCAGCCGCATATTTGCAACCACATCAATACCATCCTCCATAACCTTTCCTAAGACATCTCTTAGCAAATTTAGGCTATAGCGAACGCAGGCGAGAAAAAATTCATCTTTATCCGTGTAGTATTTATAGATAACACCGACACTTAGTTCTGCTTTTTTTGCAATTAAATTCATGTTCGACTTGTCAAACCCTTTATTGGCAAACTCTAAAATACCAGCTTCCAATAAAGTGGTAATCTTTTCTTCATCTAATTTTTTGAACATATGCCACCTCATGATATTACGTGAA
>CAZQTM010000367.1:0-1987 GCA_964595855.1 uncultured Lachnospiraceae bacterium
AGATTTCATGAACCAGACGCTAATCTACTAATAGTCGATTGAGTTCAGAAAGTACATGAAGTATTTTGTATTTATAATTTGTTGTGTATATTATTTTATGAAGAAATGAGGCCATTTGTGATTATTATCCTTTTCATTTAAACTGACTTATTAATACATTAATGGTATAATATTCCATGTATACCATTTACAGATATTAGATAAGGGGATAAAAATGGATAATGAAAAATTTGGAGCCTTTATCGCAAAACTTCGCAAAGAACACAATCTAACACAACAAGAACTTGCGCAAAAAATAAACTTAACAAACAAAGCAATATCAAAATGGGAACGGGGATTAAGTTTTCCTGATATCTCAATGCTAGAGATTCTAGCAGAAACACTCGACGTATCAGTTTTAGAATTACTCAGGGGAGAAAAATTAAAACAGGAAGATTTGCTAACTCATGAAGAGGCAAAACAACTTATAAAAAATTCAATTAATATCTCTGATGAAGAAATATCCCGTAAACAAAAAAGAAGTAGGATAATTATTATGTTTATTATTATGGTGCTAATGTTACTTGTATCACTTTCGCTAAACATATTTAATTATTTAGTTTTATTGGGAGGTTAAGGTTAAGTGGAAAATATTATATTTATAATTTGTTTAAATGTTATTTTTATGATTCTTTTGTGGAATGTAAAAGCAGCACCCAGGAAAACCTTTTTTAAAGATTATTTTTCTTTGGAGATTAGTAAAGGAATTCAAGGTCTTTTAGCATTTACCATAATTTTTCATCATATTTCTGTATGGCTACAGTCTACAAATTCCATAGAAGGATTATTTGTCTATTATTATTATTTTGGTGCAATTGTTGTAGGTTTCTTTTTCTTTTGTTCCGGTTATGGACTCCTTTATAGTTTAGAAACAAAACCAAAATATCTCAATGGATTTATAAAGAAAAGAATTTTGACTGTACTTGTACCATTTTTTATCTGTAACTATATTTATATGATATGTGGTCAGATAAGTGGAATAAGATATAGTACAAAAGAAATAGTGGCAGCTTTTTTTGGAGTATTATTACTTAACTCACAAATGTGGTTTGCAGTTGAGATAATGATTATTTATATTATTTTCTATATTATTTTTAAATATATTAAGAACTCCCCAAAAGCTATGTGTGTAATGGGAATATGTATTTTATTACTAATGACCTATAGTTTTTTTATTGGAAGGGATTTTATTACAAGAAGCGGTGGTTTATGGTTTCATGGTGAATGGTGGTATAATACAACACTTCTATTTTTCATAGGAATGCTATATCAGAAATTCGAAAAAGTAATAATTGAATGGTTTCATAAACATTATTATCTGATATTAGGTTTATCTTTAACGGGATTAGTTTTATGTGCAAAGATCAATGCTATGATATCAGCATTTTATATTCATAAAAAAATTGTACCAATAAATCCGATATACTCAATAAAATTTGGTGAATGGCTGGCTCAGTTTATCTTAGCAGTATTATTTGTAATGGTTCAGATACTTATTATGATGAAGGTAAAGTTTCATAATCGATTTCTTTCATTTTTCGCAGAATATTCACTGGAGATTATCTTAATTAATTATGTATATATCAGGCTATTTGATTGCTTCAGATTATCTTATGGGCTTGGTATTTATGTAGTACTTGTAATAATTATGACCATTCTGTCAGCTTTAATTATTAATAAGATTAAATTGATCATATTGAAAAAAGATAAAAAGGGAAGGTACATTATTTAGTATGGGGGGTTATTTTATGCTATCAGGTTATATTCTAGTTTGATTAGTCGTATTAGTCGTGGGTGTAAAAATTAGTAAAAAGAAAGAATTTCATGAGGATTTTTTATCTCTCAATATCACAAAAGGAATTCAAGGATTTGCGGCAGTAGCAATTATGATGCATCACTTAACACAGACGGTAACACAGTATGGTGCAATAAATAAAGGAATTATAAC
>CAZQTM010000368.1:0-1986 GCA_964595855.1 uncultured Lachnospiraceae bacterium
CGGAGGCTGGATTGAAGTTGGACAGGAGATTATAAGGACAATATCAGAGGATATGTTACTTGTGGTACCAGAAGGTACATATGATGTACAGCTTTCTTCAAAGGGTGTATCAGGAGTAAAGTCAGTTACCATCGTAAGAGATGAAGAGAGCGAACTCGATATTGGTGATTTAAAGGGTGAAGAGATTAAAAAATATGGTAATCTTATCTTTGCGCTTACACCTGATTCTGCAACCTTATACCTGGATGGAGAGGAACAGGATACAAGTAGCCCGGTAAAGGTCGAGTATGGAATTCATCAGATGATGGCAAAGGCAGAAGGATATCAGACAGTAGTTCAATATATTAAAGTTGGTCAGGAAAACGCTACAATCCAAGTGACTCTGGAAAAACAGGGCAGTGAAGATAAAGATACTGTTTCTTCCAATAATACTGGTGCATCACAAGATCAAACAACAACGAATCCATCTATAACAAAACCAACAGTGTCTTCCAATACAACAGCATCCTCAACTGGATATAAAGTAGCAATTGATGCACCTGCAGGTGCAGAGGTCTATATTGATGGCAACTATGTGGGAATTGCACCGATTAGTTTTGCAAAGGTTGAAGGCATTCATGTAGTAACTCTTCGGAAAACCGGTTATTCTACCAGAAGCTATACAATAAATGTAGATGGTGAAGAAAAAGATGCAAGCTTTTCTTTTTCAGATCTAGTAGCAATACAATAGGGAGTCAGCAAAAGATGGAGAAACAATATACAATAAAGGACTTTTTAGATATTTTAGAGCGTCTGCGCGCAAAGGATGGGTGTCCATGGGATCAGGCACAGACGCATCTTTCATTAAGACCTTGTATGATGGAGGAGGCAGCAGAACTAATTGCTTCAATCAGAATTTATGAAGAGACAGGCAACTATGAGAATATGCGGGAGGAACTGGGTGATATCCTGCTTCAGGTTGCAATGCACAGTGTAATAGCGAAGGAAGAAAAACTTTTTACATTTGATGATGTTGTGGATGAAGTGGCAAAAAAGATGATATTTAGACATCCTCATGTTTTTTCTAATGAAACAATTCATTCAAGTCAGGAACAGCTTGAGAAGTGGGAAGAACTTAAGAAAAAAGAGAAGGAAGGTAAGAAATGGTTAACCACTCCTCTTAGGGATATTCCACCTGAACTGCCATCATTAACACGGGCTATAAAGATGTCTAAGAAGGTAGATCATATTTATCATGATAATAAGACGGTTTCAGAGGACTTGGACATGCTTAGAGAAACATTAGAAAGCATGAAAAGTTGCTATAATAAGAACGAAGATGGTCAGTGGGAAATGTTAGTTGGAAAAATGCTTTTAGTGATATCTGATTTGGCAGCAAAGAAAAAAATTCCTGCTGAGCAGATTTTAAATGACGAAATTGAAAAAATAGTCCAAAAATACGAGCCAAAACCCTAAAAAACCTTGACAAATATGGTAAAAAAAGCTATATATAAATATAGACGTTGTTGACGTACTAATACGTAATTAACGTACTAATAAGTAGAATACAAACTCAGTTAAGAGGAGGAGTTCACTATGAACAAAACAGAATTAGTTGCAGCTATGGCTGAAAAAGCAGGTTTATCTAAGAAAGATGCGGAAGCAGCTTTAAAAGCATTTACAGAGACCGTTGCTTCAGAATTAAAGAAAGATGGAAAAGTTCAGTTAGTTGGATTCGGTACATTCGAAGTATCTAAGAGAGCTGCAAGAGAAGGTAGAAATCCTCAGAGCGGTGCTGTTATGAAAATCGCAGCTTCCATAGCTCCTAAATTTAAGGCAGGAAAAGCTTTAAAAGATTTACTCAACAAATAATGAAATAGACTGAAAGTTATCTGAAGGATAAGGTGAGTACAAATTGTACTTGCCTTTTTTTCTTATAGGATATATGAGGTAAAGTGTGAAATCATAAGTTAAATTTTACGCAAAATTAATAGAGGTACGACAAAT
>CAZQTM010000369.1:0-1964 GCA_964595855.1 uncultured Lachnospiraceae bacterium
GGTATCGAAAATGCCATGGAAGCTTGTGATTATTTGCTTGGTAATAAAGAAGTAGGTAAAAAAGTAGTAATTATCGGTGGTGGACTTACCGGTTGTGAAATTGCACTTGATTTACATCGTAAGGGAAAGAATCCTGTAATTGTGGAAATGAAGAATGACTTAATAGCAGTTAAGGGTATTTGCCTCGCAAACTCTTCCTATTTAAGAGAGTATTTTGCACTGAATCAAATAGAAGTTCATTTAGAGACAGGTGTGTCACAAATTAAGCCGAGTGGCGTTGTAATTTGCAATAAAGATGGAGAGACTTCTGAAATTGATGCAGATTCTGTTATCGTATCTGTAGGCTATGTTCCATCGCCGCTAACTAAGAAGGCATCACATGTACATCTTGTTGGTGATTGTAATGAAATTGGTAATCTTCGTACAGTAATCTGGCGTGCTTGGGATGTTGCAATGAAGATATAATAAAATATATCCTATAGGGTTTTAATTTACAAAAAAGAGGGCGATTCTTTGAATTGTCCTCTTTTTGCTATTTATGGGAATATATACCGTGACTAAGTTACAGATAAAGATAGTTTATAAATTTATAATAAATTATAATTAAAAATATAGAAAATACACTTACTGAAAATAAATAAGGAGGAAAAGAGGTATGAAGATTAAGTGGAAAATTATTACGGCTGCAATTTCTATTATTTTTCTATTAACTACTGTTATTGTTTTATTTACAAACAAAGAAGTTAATTCCTTATTTTTTACAGAATACAATGAAGTTTTAAAGAATTATTCTAATTTTGGCTTACATATTATTAACGAAACATACGATGGAGAATGGTCTGTTGTCGAAGGAAATCTATATAAGGGTAATGAAAAGATAAATGACAATTTTGCATTAATTGATGAGTTTACAAAAGACATCGATATTTTGGCTACTGTTTTTCAATATGACACCAGAGTAACTACAAATGTAATGGATGAATCTGGGAAAAGAATGGTAAGGACGAAGGCTTCGGAAGAAGTAATAGAGCAAGTTTTAGTAAAAGGTGAGGCATATACGGGTTCTGCAGATATTTTAGGAAAATCAGCGCAGACGTATTATGTACCAATCAAGGATAGTAATGGTGCGGTTATTGGTATGTGGTTTGTTGGAGTCTATACCGATCATATTAAAGACAAAATAAATAACGCCATTAGTATAATACTTATGTTGGCTGGTATATTGTTAATCTTTGGCGTAATTGCATCTTATATTTTTGGAAGTAATATTGCAATGGGAGTAAAAAAAATAAAAGATAAGCTTTTCTTAATGGAGAAAGGTGAATTTAATTTTCACTTTGAAGAAACGTTATTAAGAAGAAGAGATGAAATAGGAGAAATCGCAGTTTCCGCTAATAACATGAAAGATAGAATTTCGGATACAATTACAGGTATTCAACTTGAGTCTGAACATGTAAAGGAAATTGCAATACAGACATCCGTAAGCCTGAATGAAGTCCATGATCATATTGAAGACATATCAGCAACAACACAAGAAATTTCTGCAGGTATGGAAGAAACTTCAGCTTCAACAGAAGAAATGAATGCATCTACACATGAAATTGAGGCCAAGGTTGAAAATATGCAGGAAAGAACATTGCATGGAGAAAAACTGGCAATAGAAATTGAAGAAAAAGCCCAGAATCTTAAAAATGAATCGGAAAAATCATTTAAGTATGCCATTGAGATTTACGATAGTACGAATGTTCAATTGAGAGAGTCTATTGAACGTGCAGCAAAAATAGATGAGATAAAAGAATTATCTGAGACAATACTGAGTATAACTTCTCAAACAAATCTTCTTGCATTAAATGCATCCATAGAAGCAGCAAGAGCAGGTGATGCCGGCAAGGGATTTGCAGTTGTAGCGGAGGAAATTAGAGTGCTCGCTGATAATTCAAAGAGTGCAGTATCGAGAATTACGA
>CAZQTM010000370.1:0-1948 GCA_964595855.1 uncultured Lachnospiraceae bacterium
TCCTAGTACAATACGGTACCAGCCAAAAACCGTAAAATCATGTTTCTTAATATAATTCATTAAAAATCTGATTACAATAATGGAAACCAAAAAAGCAACGAACATACCTGTGATCAGAATTGCTGCTTCCATTCCTGTAAATGCAAAACCAAATTTAACTATTTTCAGTAAGCTTGCTCCAAGCATAACCGGTATTGCAAGGAAAAAGGTGAATTCAGCCGCAACAGTCCTGCTAACACCTAAAATCAGTGCTCCAATTATGGTTGCACCAGATCTTGAAGTTCCCGGGAATACACCCGCTATCAGTTGGAACAGACCTATGATAAAGGCAGTCTGAAAAGATATTGCAGATATGGAAGCAATTTGGGGTTTTCTCCCTTTATTTCGTTTCTCAACAATAAGAAATAAAATACCAAATAAAATAAGCATAATCGAAACAACGATATAATTTTGAAATAATTGTTCACATTTCTCATCAAGTCCAAGTACTACTAAGACAATTAAAGGCAAGCATGCAACAATAATCTTAATCCACATCATAAAAATATCTTTTTGGATTATAGGCTTTTCTTTAAAACGAAATGGAAATATTTTATTCCAGAAAAGAACCACTACTGCTAATATAGACCCAAATTGGATGACAACCAAAAACATCTGCCAGAATTCCTTCGAAACATTAAGCTTCATGAATTCATTAATTAATATCATATGTCCTGTACTACTGATTGGAAGCCATTCTGTAATTCCCTGTACAATTCCAAATACCACTGCCTTAATAATTTCTAGCATGTTTCCTCCTTTTATTTTGGCCAAACTGTTTCAGTTATGGAATCTATTTAATAATTTTCATTGACAAACTTTCTAAGTGCAAGTAAAGAACGTTCTACTTTTTCTGTCTCAATACAATATGACATTCTAAAATATCCAGGACATCCAAAAGAGTCTGCAGGAACTGCTATAAAATCATATTTCATTGCTTTTTCACAGAATATCTTAGCATCATCCTCAAGTGCCTTCGGGAAAATATAGAATGTTCCTCCCGGCTTTACACAGGTAAACCCAAGGCTCTTTAGTTCATTATAAATCAGGTTCATGTTTGTTTCATAAACGGATATGTCAGAAGTAATATCAAGGTTTTCAGCAACAGCAAGCTGAATAAGAGATGCCGGACAATTATGACCTATACCCCTTGAAATCTGCCCACACATTACAATCATTTTCTTTGCATCTTGACAGGCAGGATTAATGGCAACATAACCAATACGCTCACCCGGAAGTGACAGAGATTTAGAAAAAGAATAGCAGGAAATAGTATTATCGTAATAATTTGATATATAAGGAGAATCCACTCCTTCAAATATAATTTCACGATACGGTTCGTCTGAAATTAGATAAATAATATGTCCATATAGTTTGGATCTTTCCGTCAATATTTCTGACAGCTTCTTAATTGTTTCAGTTGAGTACACTACACCAGACGGGTTGTTGGGTGTATTAATTAATACAGCCATTGTCTTATTCGAAATCATAGATTCAAACTCATCAAAATTAATCTGAAAGTTCTCAGTATTTGGTGGTACTACTTTTAAAACAGCACCAGATAAATTTACATAGGGATTGTATTCTGGAAAGTATGGTGCAAAAGTCAATACTTCATCTCCCGGAAGTGTTACAAGACGAAATGCATGTGCCAAAGCGCCTGCGGCTCCGCTTGCCATAAAAATATGGTCTGCAGTATAATTCATACCAAATCTTTTATTCAGAGAGGAAGCAACTTTTTCTCTTACAGTTGGTATTCCCAGACTCTGGCTATATCCATGCAGTTCCATAGAACTTTTTGTCATAAGGAGTTTTATCATTGTCTGATTCACTGCATCCGGTGCCGGAACCGAAGGGTTCCCTAATGTATAATCAAATACATTTTCGTATCCAATTTCCTTTCCACGAA
>CAZQTM010000371.1:0-1941 GCA_964595855.1 uncultured Lachnospiraceae bacterium
ATATTAGCACTCACCTCTTGACAGTGCTAACAATCTGTGTTATATATGTGTTATAACAATTAAACATATAGCAAATCTGATTGGAGGAATGACTTATGTTATTAAGAAAACACACAAACAATTTATTTGACGACTTTTTCGGTGATATGTTTGAGGATTCGTTCTTTTCACAGAGTATGCTGCCTCAGATGATGAAGACAGATGTGTTGGAAAAAGACGGTCAGTATTTATTAGACATAGAATTACCGGGATATGACAAGAAGGATGTACAGGCAGAATTGAAAGATGGATATCTGACAATTGAAGCCAATAAGGATCAGACCATTGAGAACAAGGATGATAAGTCCAACTACGTTCGTAAAGAACGTTATACCGGCAGCATGAAGAGAACCTTCTATGTTGGTGAAGATGTGAAGGAAGAAGATGTTCAGGCAGGGTTCAAAGATGGTATTTTGAAAGTTGTAATTAAGAAACCAGAAGCAAAGCAACTAAAAGACGAAAGAAAACTGATACCGATTCTCTAAATAGGATCAATTGATAACAAACGTGAATGTAATATTTGTCAAATATCTATGAAATAAAGGGGTAACCAAGTGGTTACCCCTTTATTTGTTATAAATGCCTGAATTAAAAAATTGTGGTATGATAAATATTATGAACATAAGATTCATATAAATAAAGAAAATATATATGTGGCCAAGGCCTAATAAGTAAGGATTGTTTATGATATTTGCAGATATGCATTGTGATACCATTACGGAATTGTATAAAAAAGTAAAAAACGGGAGTAATGAAACAATACGAAAGAATACTCTGCATATTGATTTATATAAATTAAAAGAAGCCGATTATTTATTACAGAATTTTGCCGTTTTTATAAATAGAGGAAAAAGCAAAGAACTTTTTAAAGACTGCATTAGAAATATAGAGTTTTATTATAAAGAAATGGATAAAAATAAAGATATCATTCTTCCGGTAACCACTTTTGAACAAATAAGGAACAATATCAAGAAAGGGAAAATGAGCGCCTTATTAACAGTAGAGGAAGGTGGTGTCTTAGAGGGAAGTATTGAAAACTTACATAAATTATATCGGTTGGGTGTTAGAATGATTACTTTAACATGGAATTATGAAAATGAGCTGGGATATCCTAACTTTGATAGACAGAAATTTAATGAAAGTGGATGTTCAAAGCCGGATTTTCATATTGTAAATAAAGAACAGGGATTAACAACGACCGGTATCTATATTTTGGAGGAAATGCAACGACTGGGAATGATTGTTGATGTTTCTCACGGATCAGACAAATTGTTTTATGATGTCTGCCATAATTCTAAAAAACCTTTTGTTGCTAGTCATTCAAACGCAAGGGAGATATGCAATAATTGTAGGAATTTATCAGATGATATGATAAAAGAACTTGCTAATCATGGTGGTGTCATGGGACTGAATTTCTGTGCAGATTTCTTAAATGAACATTCGAATGGGATGTGTTATATTGAAGATATCGTACAACATATGAAGCATATCAAAAAAGTTGGTGGAACAGATGTAATTGGTCTGGGTACGGATTTCGATGGAATAGAAAATGAACTGGAAATGAAAGATGCGTCCGGAATGATGCTACTATTTGATGAAATGCTTCGTAATGATTTTAATTCATCAGAAATTGAAAAGATTTTTAGTAAGAATGTACTGAGGGTTTATAAAGAAGTATTAATGTAATAAATACATAGGAAACAGTAAAATGCTTTGGTAAAAGAAGAGAGGGAAAAAGATGAATGATCGGCTAACACAATCAGATATAGATAAAATGCAAAAGGAAATTGAGTATCGAAAATTGGAACTTCGTAAAACCTTGCTTGAAGATGTCAAAGAAACAAGAGCACATGGAGACTTAAGTGAAAATTTTGAATACCATGCAGCAAAAAAGGCAAAAAA
>CAZQTM010000372.1:0-1936 GCA_964595855.1 uncultured Lachnospiraceae bacterium
CAAAATAATGGAAAAGTAAGACAAAAAGTACTGATTTTACTTTGGTAAGAGTGTAAAATTGGTCTTAAGTAAGGAAAAAAGGGTGCAGTTCACCGGGAGTGAAATTGAATTGATTTTTTTGTAAGAGTAAATTCCACCCCTTTGAAGTAAACATATTTAGCTGTGTCCTGGTGAGTCTAGTTAATTAACAGTAATCGTCTTTTGAGATGAAACATTTGCGAGAGTCATCCCAATAAGACTGAGTATCAGGGCCTTTCCAGTAGTCCCATGGACCGCTTAAATAACCATACTCCAAACGGTAAGCTTGCAAGTAATTAAGAGGTAATCCTTCAGAATCGGTGCAATCCCAGGGATTGGTTTCGAGATCATGTCCCTTTTGTACCCACTTTCTAAGGAAATCACGTTCGGGTTTTGTCATAGGAACGCATTCGTCCATTTCGTGGAATGCTTCCATATTCACCTGATAATCAATTGATTTTTTGTCGTATCTCATGACTGCACCACCTTATGAAAAATGGATTTGTTGAGTGTCACTTCCTGGGGAGGAATACGGTGGCACCCAAGTAAATCCAAAATCTTATCACCATACATAAAGGCAAACATATCGTAAGGCGATTTGTTACCGATGCTTTCACGACAATAGGAATTGATATGATCCATCATGAGAGAGATATCTTCCTGGGAATAAGGTGTAAAATCAGTACCTTTTGGAAGGAAGCAGCGTATAAATTCATGATTTCTTTCAGCAGATCCTTTTTGATAAGGAGCACTGGGATTACAGTAGTATACGTATGTACGTTGGTTATTCTTTTCATCGAATTCAATTGCTTTCGGATTGGAAAATTCACTACCATTGTCTGCAAGGCAAACCTTAAATACCGTCATAAATAGGTCTTTATTAAGAGTGTCAAAAAGCATGTTAAAAATATCCGTAACCGATTTAGAGTCATTATGATCTCTCACAAAAGCAAGCATCATTTCTGCTTTCACAAAGTGAATGGTAAGAAGAACTTTACCGCCTTTCTTTCCTTCCACGGAATCTAATTGGGTAACAGGAAAATCGGGATGTTTTTCCATAAACTTTAAGTAACATTGATAATCCCTATGCATACGACAAGACTTATCTACCTTTAAATGAACAGGATTTTTGCGGGCACTGAACCGTACTTTCCTGGGTAAATCGATATTCATAGCAGAAATAATTCGAGAGTCGATGAGACGATAAATCGTTCTCTCACTAACCATAATGGAATCAGCATTGGTAACACACACATGGTGAGGTGATTGCCCCTGCTTAATAAGGGGTGAGATTGTTTCATCAAGATACTTTATTTCATCTTCGGTAAAGGATATTCCTGTTCTAGACTCAGATAAATTTTTAAGATAGTCATTATGCGCCGTTGTGGCAATGTAATATCTTTTTTCCAGTGAGCATTCAGAGTAGCGTTTGGCACATCCATTGCAACAGTAAGGTGGACCGGAAAGCTTAGGACAAACCACTCGTTTAAAATCAGAGCAGAAAGCATTACACATAGAGCAACTTTTGCAGCATTTATATCTTCGGTTTGCATGACAAACTGAGCAGATATGGTGTTTATCACATGAAAATCGATGAGCACATGAATTATAGTTCAGATGAATACCACCAGATCTTTGAGCAGAAAGATGATTACGTACTTCTTTGGAAATGGTGGAAGCATCCTTGCCAAGATTCTTGGAAATCTTTGTAAAGTTCCATTTTTCTTTGAGACCAACTTCAATAGAAGAACGGTCGTCTAGAGTTAGATGTTTATTATTAGCCATGTCAGTACCTCCTGAATTACCAGGACGCAGCATTGTAACAATAACACAGAAATGAGTTTGCCAAATTAAATTCCAAAAAGTATTTGCCAGAGTAACTTCGAGATAGAACTGGATTTTACTTTGGCAAATAACA
>CAZQTM010000373.1:0-1929 GCA_964595855.1 uncultured Lachnospiraceae bacterium
AAATAGTAATAATATGACCACAGTCCTTCTGTATTAACTTGAAAGGAGATAACTATTATGGCAAAAGCTGGTATGAAAAGGCCAAATCCAAAAGAACCTCATGGTACTGAAAGTAATAAAAAAACACATTTTCCCAAAAACCAAGTAAACCCTGTTCCTGAAATACAGGGAAAAGCAAAAAGTGGTAAAGAAAAAGCAAATGATATTTGATATAGATAACGCTCTTTAAATCCGCACAATTAAAAAATGTACAAACATTTGGGAGCGACTTATTAAGCCACTCCCGCATTTCTTGTATCTTCTCCTCAAAGCGATTCCGCTGTGTGATATATATCAGAAGTGGTTTATTGTTTTATTCTCATTTTCTCTATAATATTAAAAACAATTATTTTTATATTTCAATGTAAATGGTTTGATTTTTTCTTCTATAAATTCAATTCTATCAAATACTGTTGGTTTGAAATAAGAAGTGACAGAAATCACCAAATTGTTTTCAGAATCTATATAAATCACATTCCCGCTGTTACCAATTGCAGCATATATTTTTTTTTCATCATTAATTATCCACCAAAGATAACCATACATCATATTTCTAAACTCTTTGCCAGATAAATATGTAGGCGTTGACATGGTATCAATCCATTTAGTAGATACTATTTGTTTACCGTTTATAAATCCTTTATTTAAACATAGTTGTCCTATTTTAGCCATATCTTCTGCAGAAAAACATAAGCCGTATCCTGCCGTTCCTATACCTTGCGGGTCACAAAACCAAACATTTTCTTTTGGCTCTTTACACATTATAAAATGCTTATGTTCCTCTGCAGTTTCAGCTAAGAAATTAATATGTTTTTTTACTCCTGTTGGTTCAAATAAATACTTATTAGCAAAATCGACTGTAGTCATTCCAGATACTTTGTTTAATACACCTGTTAATATATGTAAACAAACGGTTTGATATTTAAATTCATTTGTGATGCCTTTTCTGCCACCCAGATGATCTAATGATGTTAAAGTCCAATCATCACTGGAACATACTTTTGTCCATGGATCTCCTTTGCATTTATAAGGAGCTGTCATAGTAAGTAAATGTTTAATAGTAACATCATAAATTGTTTTTTCACCACGTTTAGTCGTATAGTCCGGGAAATAATCCAGCACTTTATCATTTATACTATTTATTAGACCTTGGTCTAATGCTATGCCAATTAATAATGAAACAATACTTTTTGTTGCAGACATAACATGCGTACAATCACTTTTTTTATAATTGTTCCATTCGTCAGAATATATTTCCTTTCCGTCTTTAAGAACAACTATTTGGCATATGTTTGGCTGTTCTTTTTGTACTAAACAATGCAATTCTTTTTTATCCATATAATAATCCTCTTTCAAATTATATGGGTTCAATTGGCATATAGATATCGACCGAATATGTTTCTTAAACCCAGTTTTTCTTTTTGTAAGGTTTATCATATTCCGAAATAAATATATTTTCTTTGCATTCTGTGCTATATTTCTTTCGATAGGTTTACCCAAAGCCTATTTTATATAGGCAACTATCTCTGCTTTTAGTCTTTTTGCACTTTCTTCTGTAACTACTGTTTCTTCCCGTATCTGATCCATTTCGTGAATAAGCTCTCGCATATTATATATAATCATTTCCAGATCACCATTATTCGTAGATGTATGATCACTGATATTTTGAATTTCTCCTGTACTTTCTGCTATTTCTTTTTCTAAACTGAAAGCATGCTTGGAAAAATGATCCATAATATCTGAGATATCATTTGCGTGTTTTACATTATTTGAAATGATATCATTAAAGTTTTCATAATCGGAAATTACATTGTGATTGATGAATGTAAGTATCTCTTTTGATTTATCAGACATGCAATTTACAGCTGATAGAACAACATTAACAATCCC
>CAZQTM010000374.1:0-1927 GCA_964595855.1 uncultured Lachnospiraceae bacterium
AGTATAGTGACATATTCCATAATGGATGTAATACCAATTTAAGTGCCTATGTGGTGAGAATATTATCTATATTTTTACTTGATTTTCCATTATAGACCGGAGTGAGTGAAACGTTTCGCTCCATGTTTTTATTATCCTCTTTACATAGCAAAATGTCAATCATCTCACATGCGACATATATGGAAAATTATGTTACTATATTCACTTTTCTACTTGTAAAAAACATCACTTATTACATAATTTAATTTTGTTGCATAATTATAATCTTCTACGAGATGTATAACACAATCTTCAACCAAATCTTTTGGATTCATAGAGAGACGTCCATCTCTTACTTTAATATACTGCTGTGGCATATACTGTCTAAGCATACTAAGTGGAATATCAACCTTATTAAGATTTTCAAACAGTTTCTGAATTGCATTCTGCATTTCTGGTTGAGCAAAATAATAACGACATCTATCTGAAAAACTATATTTTCTCTTAAGAGCAAGTTGCAAATCCGATCCATGATAATGTTTCATCCAATTCCCAGGATTCTTTGTCATGATTTCTTCCATAACTTCCATGAATTCTGCCTGTTGCTCCTTTTGAACCAACTGTTTTTCCATCATGGACAATGCAAACAGTCCCTCACGTAATGAAAAGGTTAATGCTGGTCCAACCTTTAAAATTGCAATTCCATCTTCAACCATTGCGCGTAATTCTTCCGGAGATTGATAATCAGTAGAATGTCCTTCTAAGACAATATTGTCATACTTTCTCATTGCAGTGGTAAGTTTAGCAGCCTTAACTCTATCATAATGATAGATATCTGCATCACCAAATTCTACTCCTGGCTGTACCACTACTCCAATAATGTTATCAAAAGCTTTTTTCAATCCTCTCTTTTCAAACTGTTCTTGATAAACCTGCATTGTTTTTTCAACTGACTGAGGACTTGTTACCTGAATAGTATCTTCAGCCTCCTGGGCTCCACCTGGAATAGGTACTTCACTACCAATAATGAAAGCGGGTCTGACCTCCTGTGGATTCGTATTTAGCAGTTCCTGATATGCTTCCTCACATGCCTCGTATAAAATTGCGCCTCTTCTTGCTATTGTTTCATCGGTAAGCACCTGATCTGTTGGGTCATCAGCTACACGCATGCTGGTATCTAAATGAATCTTCTTAAAACCTGCTAGTACAAACAGTTTAACAAGTTCTATTGATTTGGCCATTGCATCGTGCTCTGTTTCGTCCTGCCACGTAAGTGGTCCAAGATGGTCACCTCCAAGTATAAGTTTTTCCCTTGGAAATCCAACATTATCTGCAATACTGTAAACAAAATCACGGTAATCTGCAGGCTTCATACCTGTATATCCGCCAAACTGATTGACTTGATTTGCTGTTGCCTCTACTAAAACATAATCATCAAAACGTAGTGCCTGTTTCAGGCATGCCTCTATTACTAAATCATTTGCTGTACAAAAAGAGGGAATACCGGCATATTTCATACCATTTTTTCTTTTGTTCAGCATTGAACGCATTGCATCCATTGTTTATGCCTCCATCATCTTATATATCTAAAAGTATTTTTATTACTTTGCATCCGGGCAATCTACGATCACCCCATTTTCATCCCAAAGATCATGCCAATCATTTGCGCCTGCCCATAAAAATACCTGTCCCTTAACCAGTCTATTATTTTTCTCAAGTGTTGAAATAATTTTCATTTCTTCTTCTGTCAATGGTTCTGTAATTGTCGACTGTAAATTGCTAACATACTCAATTTCATGAATAGAAAAAGGAATTGGTATCTGGCCTCTTTGAACAGCCCATTTTAAAGCAACGACTGCTGGATGTACACCATGTGCCTGCGCAATTGCTTTGAATTCAGGTATCTGCATATCTGCTATATCATCCGGCTCCATATCTCTCTCTGGTC
>CAZQTM010000375.1:0-1923 GCA_964595855.1 uncultured Lachnospiraceae bacterium
TCCTGTTAATGTCAGATGTGGTCCAAATACTGATTTTAAAATTGTTTCTCATTTAAATTCGCAGGAAAAGGTTGAAGTAACCGGGCAAGCAGATAATGGTTGGTTTCAAATAATGGTAGAAGGTAAGCAGGCCTATGTAAGCAATCGTTACTTATCAGATAAGATGATAGAACCAAAAGAAGTAGCAAATGTGCAGCAAAAGAAGAAAAACCAATCTGCCGGCGGCGGTATCATTATGGTAGGTGATTCCCGGTGTGTACAAATGCAGACTGCTGTTTGTGGTGGAGGATGTGCCTGGGTATGTGAAAATTCAAAAGGATATGACTGGTTCTGTGATACAGCAATGCCAAGAATTGATGCTGCGGTTACGAATGGAACTAAAATCGTAATTAACCTAGGTGTGAATGACCCTGGTAATGTAAAAAAATATGCAGAGACCGTGAATACAAAGGCAGCTGAATGGTCACAGAAAGGAGCAACTGTTTATTTTGTGTCGGTTAATCCAGTCTGGGAAAATCCCTATACGACAGAAGAACAGGTTACCACTTTCAACAGTACGATACCATCATTGTTATCCCCTGGAATTGGATGGATTGATACCCATAGCTGGTTAATTACAAACGGATATCGACTGGTAGATGGAATTCATTATGATGATCCAACTTACATAAATATTTATAATGTAATCATGGGAAGTATATAAAAGGTATAAAAATTGAGCTTAACTTGTAAGAAGAATGTTTCTAAAAGTTAAGCTCAATTCTATGTAATTAAAGACTATTCCATTTCATTTGTCTTTGTTTCTTCATGATATTCTTTTTCGGTATTTACACTCCAAATATTTGTTTTATCCTTTGAACCAGATAAAATATTTTTGACTGTTTCAAATGAGGTACACATGGAATGATCGAGATTATTATAACGGTGCTGACCATTTCTGCCGACACAATATAGGTTATCAATGTTGCTTAGATAATCAGTTAATTCATCTATCTGTGAGTATGTATCAAAGTAAGCGGGATAAGCTTTTTTAACTTTTTCCTGATGATAATCAATTACGTCATCTGGCGAATCAATTAATCCGATTGTAACCATTTCTTTAATTGCCATCTTGGCAAACTCTTCTTCAGGCATATTCCAGTACTTATCACCCTCATTACAAAAGTATTCAAGACCAACCCAGACAGTATGTTCTAAGTCCTTTACCATGTAAGGAGACCAGTTATTGTAGATTTGAAAACGTCCCATGGTAACACTGCGGTCATGTACATAAACCCAATCATCAGGAATGATATTACTAATTGTCTTCATATTGGTCTTATTAGTAAGGTTCAGCTTTGGAACAAGTACACCCAGAGTCACATAATCACGATAAGGAAGACCAGCGGCAATTTTAGAAATCTCCTTTGGAACATCATTCATACCACCTACTAGATCTTTAATTGGCATGGAGGATATAACATAATCACCATTCATGGTTTCTTTCGTACCGTTATATTCGAAAGTAACTCCGGTCAAATGATTGTTATCATCTTTTACGACTCCTGTTACTTTGTGCTTTTTTAAAATAGTTCCTCCAAGTTTTATGATTTCGTCCGCAGTAACATCCCATAACTGTCCTGGACCAAGCTTGGGGTATTTAAATTCTTCAATGAGTGAGGTTTCAACCTTTCGGTTTTTATTCCTAGGCAATAATTTTCCAAACATATCCTTCAATATTGCAACAATGGAAAGTCCTTTGACGCGTTGTGCTCCCCATTCCGGTGAAATTTCACTAGGATGACGACCCCAAAGGTTTTCCGTATAATTTTCAAAGAACATAGAATATAATTTCTTCCCAAAACGATTAATATAGAAATCTTCTAATGATTTCTCTTTCCTTTTATGAAAAATGGAAGCTAAATAACTAAAACCAACCTGTAT
>CAZQTM010000376.1:0-1919 GCA_964595855.1 uncultured Lachnospiraceae bacterium
AGTCTGATATTTATGGAGGAATAGTATGTCAAATGAGCGATTAAAAATCAATTACAAACCGTTATGGAAGCTTCTTATTGATAGAGATATAACAAAGACAAAATTACGAGAAGAAACATCTATTGCGAGAAGTACAATGGTCAAGATGGCAAATAACGAATATGTTGCCATGGATGTATTGGTGAGAATATGCACTGCATTGAACTGTGGAATTGATGATATTGTTGAAATCGAAAGAAAAAATGGAGGACACAAAAATGGCAGAACAGGAAAACAGTAAGGATTTAATCAGCGTCTTATGGAGCGGGGCAGATATTCTTCGTTCCAAGATGGACGCTAATGAGTATAAGGATTATTTATTGGGGATTGTATTTTATAAATATTTGTCGGATTCTTTTTTGATTAAAGTATATGATTTGATTTATGATGAAAAACCGGACTCATTAAAAGTAGCATTGGATGCATACAAGGAAGCACTTGAGGATGAGAGTGCAGAAGAATTAAATGAACAGATTAAGGCAGAATGCCATTATGTAATAGAACCAGAACTAACATACACGTATTTTGCAGAATTGGCGAGAAATAATGCTTTTAATCGTGAACAGTTACAGAAAGCGTTTAATAATATTGAACAAAGTGATCCTTTGTTTATTGATTTGTTTACAGATATTGATTTGTATTCTAATCGTCTTGGAACTGGAGATCAGAAGCAGAGTGATACCATATCAAATTTAATAAAAGAAATAGATAAAGCGGATTTATTAAATTCAGATGCAGATGTACTTGGAAATGCATATGAATATTTAATAGGTCAATTTGCTTCTGAAACAGGAAAAAAGGCGGGAGAATTTTACACACCACAGTCTGTTTCGAAGATATTGACTAAAATTGCAATTGCTGGACAGGAAGATAAGAGAGGATTATCCGTATATGATCCTTGTATGGGTTCTGGATCACTTCTTTTAAATGCTAAGAAATATGCAAATGAACCTGGATATATCAGATATTATGGTCAGGAACTTATGACCTCAACTTATAATCTTGCTCGTATGAATATGTTCTTACATGGAATTGTTCCAGACAATCAAAATCTTAGAAATGGTGATACACTTGACGGTGATTGGCCAACAGGAGAAGATACAGATTTTAACATGGTACTTATGAATCCACCTTATTCTGCAAAATGGAGTGCAGCAGCAGGATTTTTACAGGATGAACGTTTCAGTGATTATGGTGTGTTGGCACCTAAGTCTAAGGCTGATTATGCATTTTTGCTGCATGGTCTGTACCACTTAAAGAATAATGGAACAATGTCTATTGTATTACCTCACGGTGTATTATTCAGAGGCGCGGCAGAAGGAAAGATTAGAGAAAAACTTCTTCGCTCTGGAAACATATATGCTGTTATAGGACTACCAGCAAACTTGTTTTACAATACTTCAATTCCTACATGCATTATTGTACTTAAAAAACATAGAGATGGAAGAGATGTGCTCTTTATTGATGCATCACAGAAATTTGAAAAGGGCAAGAAACAGAATATGATGACAGATGAACATATTGAATCTATCATTAATCTGTATAACAACAGAGAAACAGTTGAAAAAGAGTCATTCCTTGCTAGTTTTGAAGATTTGGAAAAGAATGATTTTAACCTTAATATTCCTAGATACGTTGATAATTTCGAAAAAGAAGAAGAAATTGATTTAGATACACTTTTAGCAGATATGAAACAAACAGATGAAGAAATCGTAAATGTTCAAGGGGAATTCGTAAATCTTTTGAAAGACCTTACTTCGTCAGATGAAGGTATCATGAAATCGTTAAATTCCTATATTGAAATGATGGAGGGTTAGATTTATGAAAAATCCAAAAATTAGATTCAAAGGTTTCACAGAAGTTTGGGAACAGCGTAAGTT
>CAZQTM010000377.1:0-1890 GCA_964595855.1 uncultured Lachnospiraceae bacterium
GATAAAAAAAGAAAAAATATTAGAATTTTATTTATTATAATCGGCATAATGTGCTTTTTAGGTCTTCTTGGGCCGCTTACCCATATTGATGCATTATGGTTTATCGCCGTTACAGGATACGGCCCAGTTGCGCTAGTACTTACTTTCACACAACTTAAGTATCTACGTACCCTATAATCCCGCAGTAAAAATTTGATAAAAAACAGAGATACCCTTTTGAGTATCTCTGTTTTTATATGTTTTATGTACGTTTTATTTGCTCCTGCTTCTTTTTAACATCCTTTCATACATAATAAACATTACAACTAATATGACCATTAAAAATATAGGAAATGCTGCAATATTAATATGATCAGCTATCAAACCAAAAATCGGAGGCATCATACAGGTTCCCACATAAGCACTAGCCATCTGAACACCAATGATTGCCTGTGACTTATCAGCTCCAAAGTGTTCTGGTGTTGAATGAATAATACATGGATATATGGGAGCACAACCAAGTCCAACTAATATTAGACCAATCGGTGCTAACGAGAAATTGCCGGGATAAAATATTGCCAGAATTCCAATAAGAATAATTACTTGACCCAACCGAATCATCTGTTCATTCTTAAGTGCAATTGTCATAAAACCACTGATAGCACGTCCTACGGTAATGCCAATAAAAAACAGACTAGCATACTGCGCAGCCACTTCTGGCTGTAACCCATTATGTAATACCAGATAACTGCTTCCCCATAGTCCCGCAGTCTGTTCCAAAGCACAATAACAGAAAAACGTTATCATAATTTCTTTTGCTCCCGGAATGTGAAAAATCTGTTTAAAGGTAAGTGGTTTTTCCTGTACATGAACTTCATTCTCTGAAGATCCATTACTTCCTTTTTTCCAGAGTGGAAGACTGATAAATAGGATTACTGCTAAAATTAACATTATAATTGCAATATAACGATATCCCATATTCCAACCTCTACCACTCATCAATGCATACCCCATAATATAGGGACCAACGGACGCCCCAACTCCCCACATACAATGAAGCCAGCTCATATGACGGCTTGCATAGTTTAATGCAACATAGTTATTTAATGATGCATCTATGCTTCCGGCACCAAGTCCATACGGAATTGCCCAAAGGCATAAAATATAAAAATTATGGGTGATTGAAAAGCCAACTATTGCTACTGCAGTTATGGCTACACTAATGGCTGTCACTTTACCGGTTCCTAATTTTTTTGTCATTCGATCACTTTGAAGGCTGGATATAGTGGCAACTGCCGCAATAATCATAAAAATAACACCCGCATAGGAAACAGGTACATTGAATTCCTGATACATAACCGGCCAAGCAGAACCAAGTAACGTATCAGGCAAGCCAAGACTAATAAAAGATATATAAATGATAACTAATAATATATAAAACATATTGTTAACCTCCTTTGTTTATGATAGGATTATATAACCAAAATCTAAAGAAATTTAGGATAAAATAATCGGTTTTATATAACAAAACCGTCAGAAAGTGTTATTATATGGCATATTGTATATTTAATATAAAAACAAATGCACAAGGAAAAGAATTAATTAAACATGGTACTCCTGCTTTTCCAATTGCTTGTTATTATGTTAGTGATTCCATTCCTTTTCACTGGCATGATGAAATGGAATGCGGTGTTATTACACAAGGTCAAATCTTGATTTCTGCCGGTAGTGAAAAGATATTACTGAAAGAGGGAGATGGATTCTTTATTAATTCCGGTATATTACATGCTGCATGGAATGAAGATTCTTCAATAAATTGTTTTCACTCAATTGTATTTCATCCTCGTTTAGTTGGTGATAATATTGAGAGTATTTTTTGGCAGAATTATATTCAACCATTAATTTCCAATC
>CAZQTM010000378.1:0-1889 GCA_964595855.1 uncultured Lachnospiraceae bacterium
TCAGAATCCCTTGGAAGTGGAGGTGTTGCCATTTTCAAAAAGTGACGCAGAAATATCTCCACACCAAAATTTGTAAGTGCAGAGCCAAAACATACAGGTGTCAATTCTCCCTTTCTGATTTGTTCCAAATCATAGTCTGCGCTGGCACCATCTAATAATTCTATTTCATCTAGTAATTTCTGCTTCTGTTCCTCACTAACATATTCTGATAATTTCGCATCATTAATCTGGATTTCAGTCGCTTCTCCTTCTTTTGTGCCTTTCTCTGTATCTGAATAAGTTATTACGCATTCCTTCCGTCTGTCATATACACCTTTAAAATTTTTACCACAGCCAATCGGCCAATTAATCGGACAGGTTGCAATGCCCAGTTCTTTTTCAATATCATCTAATAATTCGAAAGTATCATTTGCTTCCCGATCCATTTTATTTATAAATGTAAAAATAGGTATTTTTCTCATTACACAAACTTTAAATAACTTTCTTGTCTGAGCTTCGACACCTTTTGATGCATCAATAACCATGACTGCCGAATCAGCTGCCATTAGGGTACGGTAAGTATCCTCGGAGAAATCCTGATGTCCAGGCGTATCCAGGATGTTAATGCAGTATCCGTCATATTGAAACTGTAAAACCGATGATGTAACGGAAATACCTCTTTCCTTTTCTATTTCCATCCAGTCTGAAACTGCATGCCTTGCAGTAGCTTTACCTTTTACACTTCCTGCAAGATTTATCGCTCCTCCATATAATAAGAACTTTTCTGTCAGAGTTGTCTTGCCGGCATCAGGATGTGAAATAATGGCAAATGTACGTCTCTTGTTGATCTCTTCTGAATAATTACTCACGTTTATTTCCTCCAAAAAATCTTACCGGATGATGGATTACCAATCATCCGGTCATATCCGATTTAACAGTATATCATAATTTTTCATACTTTACATCATTTTCCTGAAAGTGGGCTGATTACTATGTTCTCTGGACTAATGCCAGTCTTTCTTATAATGATATCTTCGATTTGTGCAAGTTGTGCATCTGTTAATGTTTCTGCTCCAACTACTACATCAACCATATTGTCGCTGATGCTAACTACTGCACCAGGAAATCCTTTTGCCTCTAAAAGTATCTCTGCAGATGTTTCTTTTTCAGATATTTCTGTAAGTTTTATCATACCATTTACAGCGTCCTGTTTTTGGGACTCTTCTAAAGCAGTACTATTAATAATATCCAGTAATGTTTCTTTATTCTTTGCACGGTTTTGTTCCTTTAGCAGTTTCACACCTGACAGGGATGATATAGCCTGTGTACTTGTATAGACTGCTTCTCCAGGAGTGGATTCTTTATTATTGTCGGCTGTCTCTAATGTATCATCGTTATCCAAAGCGGAAGATGCCGTGTCAACATTAACATTCGTAACAGTATCGGAAAGAGTCAGTTTATCATCTAAATAGTTGTCTGTTGTAACAGCATCAGCATCCAGACTGTTTATATCAGATGTAACATCCTCATCTGATAAATCTAAAAGAGCTGTTACGTCCTCTTCCTGTTTCGCCGTATTATCTGCTGTGGCTAATTCTTCTTCTCCAATTTTATTACCTGCAAAATTCAAGTAACCTGCTATGGCAATCATGATTGCCAATGCCGTAATCATAATTTGATTGCGTTTCAACTTCATTTCACTCCTACTCTTTTCCATATGCCTATCTCATCTTTACTACTTTTATTTTATGTAACTCTATATGAAATAATGCCTGAATAACCTCTGAAATATTTTTCTGTACAACAGCATTATCTCCACCTTGTGCCACCACAGTTACGCCCTCAATTTCTGGCTCCTTTGTTTTAATAACATATGGTATCTTATCTCCATTCTGATTAGTTGTATAAAC
>CAZQTM010000379.1:0-1884 GCA_964595855.1 uncultured Lachnospiraceae bacterium
GGTTTTCCACCTTCCATAACAGCTACACAGCTGTTTGTTGTTCCTAAGTCAATACCTATAATTTTACTCATATCTATTTCCTCCTATTTCTTTCTTTTCTAATATATTTGTTATTGAGAAACGGCTACCATACTATGTCTCACAACGGACTCTCTGTACGTATAACCTTTTTGTAACTCCTGTGCTACGATACCCTGTTCATATTGATCACTTTCAACCTGCATTACTGCATTGTGAAACTCAGGATTAAATTCCTTACCTACTGACTCGATTGGTTTTACTCCTAATCCATCAAGCTCCGTCATTAGTTGTTTATAAATCATATTCATTCCTTCTGAAAATGAAGAATTCTTCTCTTCTTCCGGAATGGTTGCTAACCC
Source organism: uncultured Lachnospiraceae bacterium (assembly GCA_964595855.1). GTDB lineage: Bacteria > Bacillota > Clostridia > Lachnospirales > Lachnospiraceae > RGIG8767. The sequence continues at coordinate 381 of CAZQTM010000379.1, forward strand.
TCTTTCAAAATTATCGACAACAGGAAGTATCTTCTCAATTACTGACTTTGCTCCCATTTCGAACATACTTGCTTTTTCTTTTTCTGTTCTTCTCCTGAAGTTCTCAAATTCTGCCATCTGGCGTTTTACTCTGTCTTCCAGTTCAGCATTTCTTTCTTCAAAAGCCTCTAATTTTTTATCACTCTTCTTTTTCTTTTTAGATGATTTTTCTTCCTGTTTATTTTCCTTATCCTGGCTGCTATCATCTATATCTTCTTTATCCTGTGAAGTATCATCATCTATTCTCTTGTTTTCCTCAAGATCCTCTAACACCTCTTCCAGAATTTCCTGTTCTTTTTCCTTATCTGACACAATTTTCATCCTTTCTGTTATGTTTCTTTTTTATATAGTGAATCAAGTTGACGCATTATACCCTTCAAGTTATCAACTACCTTGTCATAATCCATCCTCTTAGGTCCGATAATTCCTATTGTACCTTTCATTCCTTCTCCCAATTCATAGGTTGCTGTAACAATACTACAATCTTTCATTGTCTGGATTTGCGATTCTTTTCCGATATATACCTGAATACCTGTGTTATTTTTATCAGCGAGTGTATCCTGCACCAGTTCGCTTAATATCTGTTTTTCTTCCAGCGTATTAATTAGTTCACTGGCTTTTTGATTATCGGAAAGTTCCGGATACTTAAATATATTGTTCGCGCCACTTGTATAGATTTCAAGATCTTCTTCATCATGAATGGCTTCTGCAACTGCATCTATTACCTCTCTAATCAATTCGCCGTGTATGCCTGCCTGTTGCTTTAATGAAGTAATTATTCCAAGATTAATCTCTTCTATTGACAATCCATTTAAGTTTGTATTCAAAAGGATATTTAACTTTAAAATAGTTTCATCTGTTATTTCATTCTCAATATCAAGTATTGTATTCTTAATAACATTGCCTTCCACAACAATTACCGCTAAAAGCTGATTCTTACCCACCTTGGATAGCTGAATAAACTTAAGTTTATTTCGGTGAATAACGGGAGCGGATACCATTGTTGCATAATTGGTATTGGTCGCTAAAAGCTTCGCTGTCTGTTTTAATAAGTGATCCAATCGATCTTCCTTTTCAAGAAGATTTTCCTTTAATTCTTCTACTTCCTTCTGTTTTTCCTCCATCATGGCATCAACATAAAGTCTATAACCTGCATCAGATGGAATTCTCCCTGCAGAAGTATGAGGCTGTAAGATGTAACCCAGCTCTTCCAGATCGGCCATCTCGTTACGGATTGTTGCGGAACTTAAGTTTAGATCTGTATATTTTGAAATTGTTCTGCTTCCTACCGGTTCTCCTGTCTCCAGATAATTTCGGATTATAGCCTGCAAAATTTTCATTTTACGATCATCGAGCTGCATTCCATCACCTCACTTCTTATGTTGTTAGCACTCAACGCTTAGGAGTGCTAATACCTTATGAACATAAAATATCACTACCACTATCTATTGTCAACAAATTTATA
>CAZQTM010000380.1:0-1875 GCA_964595855.1 uncultured Lachnospiraceae bacterium
TCTGAAAATTTGCATTTAGGAGAGGAAGGGCATATACATTATCAATCTGCAGTTGGACCTAAAGAAAGAGCGGAATTATTAAAGTATGCAAAAGCGGTATTGATGCCCACATATTATATTGAACCATTTGGCAGTGTATGTATAGAAGCGCAGATGTGTGGAACTCCTGTTATAACAACTGACTGGGGAGCATTTCCAGAAACTGTGGTACATGGGATTACCGGATTCCGATGCAGAACTTTTGAAGAATTTTGTTGGGCTGTAAATAATATTGATTTGATTCAAACAGAAAATTGTCGAAAATGGGCACAAGATAATTATTCAATGAATAGAGTTGGAAAGATGTATGAAGAGTATTTTCAGAGACTTCACAGATTGTATGATAAGGGATGGTATCAAGATAATCCTGATAGAATGGATATTGATTGTTTAAAACGTTATTATCCAAACTAGAATATAAATATGGCAAAATAGATAAATTTAAGTGATATTTGGTAAAATATTAGTGTAAGTTTTTGTGTAAAATGATATAATATTCAAAAGTAGATACGATTGGAGGGGAATATGATATCATTTTTAATTTCAGTTATTTTTTTAGAGACTCTTGCATTTATCAGCTTTCTTATTATTATGCTTAAAAATAATAAATCCTATAAACGTATTAGAGAAAAAGCAGAAGTTATAGTAAAGGGAAAATTGGACGTAGAGGATATTGTAATTGCAGGGAAGAAAAATAATACTACGGTTCTTGCGAGTTCTTTTAATTCAATAAAAAGTAATTTACTGACTTTTATTGAGGCAACAAAGGGTAATGTAATTACTCTTTCAGATTCAATTGGTATACTTTCGAAAAGTGTGGATGCAAATCAGCAGGGAAATGAGCAGATAGCAAATAGTGTCTCCACTGTTGCGGTTAAAGCAGCAGAACAGTTAGAATTGGTTAAGACAAATCTTGACATTATTGAATCTAATAGTGAACAGATGAGAGAAATTGATGCATCAATTCTTAAAATAAAAAGTTTATTAGATGAAACTGTAGGGATTAGTGAGAATGGTGTTGATCATTTACACGGTTTTGAAAAGGATATGGATGCAATCTCTATTGATATTAGTAAAAGTTTGGAGATATTGAATCAATTTAATGATGAAATAGAAAAGATAGAAGAAGTTGGAGATTTTATCATCAGTATCAGTGAACAATTAAGATTATTGGCATTCAATGCTTCAATTGAAGCAGCAAGGGCAGGACAGGCAGGAAAAGGATTTTCTGTTGTTGCAGATGAAATGAATGGTATGTCTATTAAGACAAAAGAGGGTATGGGAACCATTAACCAAATTGTTGGTAAGATTATAGAAAGCAGTAAGCAGGTTAATCAGAGCATCAAGAATTGTGAAACTACATTTAATCAAAGTAAAGAGGCTTTTGATAATGTAAATAACTCATTCCAGTCAATAAATCAACAGACGTTTAATATTCATGATGGAATAAAAGGGATATCAAACAAATTTGCTACCATTTCACATAACTCTGATGAATCAAAGAATAAGGCATCTAATCTATATGATGCATCTCAGTTAATTAGTGAAAGTACACATGAAATTGCTGCAGCATCGGAAGAAACAGCTGCTGAATTTACCCAAATATCTGAAAATGTGGATGCTTTAGGAGGTATGTTAACAGGTATTCAGAATTTGTTAAAGCAATTTAATACATCTATTGTACCAGTTGATAAGGAACGAAGTAAAATAGTAAAGATTGCTTTTTTGAGTATGCTTGATAATGATTTTTGGTATGGAGTAAGAAGAGGTGTCTTTTATGCTCAAAAAGAACTAAAAGGTAAGAATGTCATTGTTGAATACACACCTTTTACAGAC
>CAZQTM010000381.1:0-1874 GCA_964595855.1 uncultured Lachnospiraceae bacterium
CGTGAGAGTGGTTCTAAAATTCCGTGCACGTGGTGCAGAACTAACGGAATATACACCAGTATATATTCCATTTTTTATCTTTTAATTTTAGAATCAAACCCTCTCTATAATAAGGTTCATCGACACCTAAAATAGTATGTCCTAGAATTGTTACTTCATCTATATTGCATTAGTCTCATTTTATTTCATCTCCCATAACAAGATCCACGAATGAATTCATAATATCTCTTTTGATATTTCTAAGATTGTCACTCTGTTCAAATCTCATTGATACTATTCTGTTCTTAATAGTTTCTCCATCTAGTTCTCCAATTTCAGTATGATAATCAATAATTAATCCATCAATAAGATTTACAGTAAATTTTGTCTTCTCTTCAGTTGATAATGGCTGAAATTCATATGTCATATCAAATCTCGAAAATAGTGGTTCTGGAATCAAATCTTTAAAATTAGAATTATTCAGATTAGCTGTAAACACTATTATATAACCATCTAAGTCAATTATTTTTCCATCCAAATCTGTAAATTGTCCATCTTCTAGCATTTCATAGAAAAAAGTATAAATTGAATCGTCTGCTTTGTCTAATTCATCAATTACAATTAACTTAGAATTACTGTGTATAATTTTATTGGTTAATTCCCCTCCTTGTTCGCTTCCTATATACCCTTTAGGTGAACCAATTAAACTCCATAATGATCCTTTTCCTGAATAGTTTCCAAAGTTTATTTTGATAGCGGGTTCCTCTGAATACATTTCCTTTTGAAGAATACGCGCAACTTCTGTTTTTCCTATTCCTGACTTTCCACATAATAACATAGAAAATACTTTTCTTCGCTTCATTTTATAAAGAAGCATAAATGCATGCAATTTCTTTTTTAAATCTATTTTGAAACCTTCATGTCCATATAATTGAATGTCAAAATTGCACATTAATGATTCCAATCGTGTCTTGTCATATTGTACAATAGAATTGCATACGTGACCTTGCATTGAATCGTTATCTTCCTTCAATTCTGTTTCAATACTCTCTTCTTCATTTTTATCTGTGTTTACATCATCAAATTTCTCATCTGTTTCCAAATAATCATAAAACATTTCGCATGCAGCATGTAAGCATGATTTTTCTATGCAGAATTCCACCTCATCATCACTATCACTTAGTGCATTAATCCACCCTTCATAAATTATTCTTAAATCATTTCTTACTAGTGCTGATAGTACAAGTGTTGTTATATCCAACACAAAGTGCTCTTCATTACTAATACTTACATATTTCAAATTCAAATTTTTATCCGTCAAATATGAGATTGGGTATATTTTGATGTTTTGGGAAAGTAATTTACTTTCTAATTCTTCACGTTTTCCTTTTTCATAAAACAATAATTTATTTTTTTTCATCTTAATTACATCCTGCATTTATTTCTTGTATTATTGCAATGACGTCAATAACATTTTGATATTCATTTTCATCACAAAGATCATGTTTAAATTGCTCATCTGTTTGTGATAATTTAGATGACTGAAGATGGTATGATGAATTTTCATAAGTACTTTTTTTGTTTTCTTTACCATTTTCAGCGAACATCTCTTGTAGACTCAACCGTTTTCTATATTTACGTTTTCCTCTATATATTCCGACAATAGTAACTGTTCCAACCTGTAAATCATAAATATTATATGAATTTTCAAAATCATTTTCAAAAGTCATTGGTATAGTTAGCATATATTTATCATTTCCAATACTACATCCTAATTCGTATCAATTATTTTTTCCGATTCAATTTGCAGCTGCGAAACTGCTTCTTCAAAAATTTCTTTAAAAAAACTAGAAGCTACAATAATATAGTCAAACTCCATCTGCTTAATTTCTTTG
>CAZQTM010000382.1:0-1848 GCA_964595855.1 uncultured Lachnospiraceae bacterium
GCAAATATTCGATCAAACATATTATCTTACTCCTTTATTTTAGTATTTTACATTATTATACAGTTTATAACAATATTTAGCAATATTACTCCAAAAATTAGGTTGATATTTTTATTGATATTTCATACTGCATATGCTATAATTTCAGCGTTGTGACTATAAAACACGTATATTGATTATCTGCTGGTGCTTCTTAACGCGGAGGTGGCAGAAAAGCAGAGTAGATTACTTTGAAAATAATATACGGATGCAAACCAAATGGAGGTAGAAATATGAGCGTTATATCAATGAAACAATTATTAGAAGCAGGTGTTCATTTTGGACATCAGACAAGAAGATGGAACCCTAAGATGGCTCCTTATATCTTCACAGAGAGAAATGGTATCCACATCATTGACTTACAGAAATCTGTAGGAAAAGTTGATGAAGCTTACAAAGCAGTTTTTGATATTGCAAATGAAGGTGGAACAATTCTTTTCGTTGGTACAAAGAAACAGGCTCAGGATGCTGTTAAGTCAGAAGCTGAACGTTGTGGTATGTACTTTGTAAATGAAAGATGGTTAGGTGGAATGCTTACCAACTTCAAGACTATCCAGTCAAGAATTGCAAGATTAAAAGCAATTGAAACAATGTCACAGGATGGAACATTTGAAGTACTTCCTAAAAAAGAAGTAATTCAGATTAAGAAAGAATGGGAAAAATTAGAGAAGAACTTAGGCGGAATTAAAGATATGACAAGAATTCCTGATGCTATCTTTGTTGTTGATCCTAAGAAAGAAAGAATATGTGTTCAGGAAGCAACTTCACTTGGTATTACTTTAATTGGAATTGGTGATACAAACTGTGATCCTGAAGAACTTGATTATATAATTCCTGGTAATGATGATGCAATCAGAGCCGTAAAATTAATAGTTGCTAAGATGGCTGATGCAGTTATCGAAGCAAATCAGGGTGAAGCTGTTTATACTGAAGCTGAAGCAGCTGCAGCAGAAGGCGAAGCAACTGATATTGAAGAAGTAGCACAAGCAGACGCTGAATAATTATTTGAATTTTTAATATGGAGGAAAAATCGATGGCTATCACAGCAGCAATGGTAAAAGAGTTAAGAGAAATGACCGGTGCAGGTATGATGGACTGTAAAAAAGCTCTTACAGAGACAGATGGCGATATGGAAGCAGCAGTAGAAGCATTAAGAAAAAGCGGTGCTGCTAAAATGGAAAAGAAAGCTAGCAGAATTGCAGCAGAAGGTATTACACGTGTTGCAGGTAATGCTAAAGAAGCAGTTGTAGTTGAAGTAAACTCAGAAACTGACTTTGTTGCTAAAAATGAAGTATTCCAGGAATTTGTACAGACTGTTGCAGATACAGCACTCGCTTCTGGTTTAGAAGGTGGAGTTAATGGAGAAGATATCGAAGCAGTCATCGAAATGAATGGTTTAAAAGAACTTATTATAGAAAAAACAGCTACAATAGGTGAAAAATTATCCGTACGTAGATTTAAAAAAGCGTCAGGAGATTGCCTTGCATCCTATCTTCATGCAGGTGGAAAAATTGGTGTAATTGTAGCAGCAAATGGTGCTTCTGATGACGCAGCAAAAGAAGCTTTAACAAATGTAGCAATGCAGATAGCAGCTATGAATCCACAGTATATCGGTAGATCTGATATCTCTGCTGAGGAGATGGCAAAATTAAAAGAAATTATAATTGATAGTGCTCTGAACGATCCAGCATCGCTTCCAAAGCCTATCTTAAATAAGCTGATTGAGAAAGCTGTAAGTGAGAAATTATGGAGTAATGAAGATATCGCTATCTATGAAGAGAAGAAGAGCAACATGAACTTCCTCTTCAA
>CAZQTM010000383.1:0-1845 GCA_964595855.1 uncultured Lachnospiraceae bacterium
TTTATAACACGTTTAAAAAATGGCTCGCTGCATTAGGTCTTTCTGATTCAGGCTAACCATATAATGTTCTTTGTATGATCCAATCCAAATTTGTTTTTTATTATGCTATATTTTGGTTCCCACACGACATATTTCTTTTGACAATCATCCCATTCCGGCACAATCCAGTTACATCCTTTTGCAATTATTCCATTATTAAGTATCATCTGATTGCTATTATCTAATGATATACTTTTTACATTATTATTCTTTTTTGCAAAACCATTTTCTACACGAAGCAATTCAAGAAAATCATTCACATACGAAAACACTTTACAACACGGTACTGGTTCTGATTTTGTCTGCTTAAATGCTTCTTTTTCCCTTATCCGATTATTCTCTTCGGTTGTTTTTCTTGGAGTGTTTGGATTCTGTTTCAAATACATCTCTATTTCATCATTCATCTATTTTCTCCCACAATTCTCTTATCAATATATTTCGCAATAGGAACTTTTTTTCCTTCTACAATCAAATTGCCTTGACGAAATGCTGATAATATCTGGAATGAACTATGATCGAGTAATTCTCTATTTTTATCTTCAAGCATAAGACCAATTTGATTCATCACTTCTTCTGTCCCCAATTCTTCTAACTGTCGTTTAGATTCTTTCAGTTTTTCAGGGTCGGAACCGTCATCGGTAACAATTGTGTTAGTCAAAATTCTTATGCAGGTTGCTGTGACGAGTACACTTTTCTTCAATGTATTAATTACCTGCTGAATTTCTTCGGGACTATGGTATTCTTTTTCATTCACGTATTCTATAGGTTTAACAGTTTCAGCTACTTCCATCTTTTCCTTGGTTTCTGATTCACGCAAAATCTTACTTATTTTTGTTTCTTTTCCAGACAATCCTTCTTTAATACCCTCAACGTATACTTTTTTGTTCTGAGTAAAATCCTTGATGGCTTTCTTCGCTGCCGGGATTCCTTTGTCAGAAAGATATGCCATTAATTTTTCTTCGCCAATCTCAAATCCATGTCTTATTATAGGCGCAACAATTTTGTCCAAAACAAGCTGTATGTAAGGATTCATTTCTCGTGGAGTATGACTTGCGACAATATCTTCAATATCAACTTCTTCTAAATCCACGGGACCATTCAACTTATTCCCATTATTATCAAATTGGATGGCTGCTTTTCTCCCATCTTTATTTATTTTCGTATTCACATGATTATCACGGTCTTTATAAACTTTGTAATATTTTCCATCTGACTCTTTCTCACTCATACTTTTTCTCCGTTCACTCAATCTAATGTTCAAAATCATATGGGCTATGCATGGTTTTTTCTTTCTTAAACCTAGGAATACTCTGTTCAGCTTCCTCCACAGTTTTAAATAGTCTATGCTCCTTAACTTGTATGCCCCCGCCATCAGTAAAGCGAATCAAATACATGCCTCCAGCACACCTAACTATGGCTACTTCTCGTATAGTTCTGTTTGATTCAACAATATAGGTGGTTTCACCTACTTTAAATTTACCAGCCATACACACCAACTCCAAATCCAAATAAGTGTATAAATTATATCATGGCACCTGCTTTTTTTCTATTAAAAAACAGCCTACTCTTTTCATAAGATAGGCTGCTTTCAAAGTTTATTTTATTGTAATTTCCATCCCGTTCTTAAAAGTAAACTTTACGTCTTCTTTTCCATAGACTGTCACATGGTCTACAAGGCTGCACCATAACCCTTCGTCAAATTCATATATTGCCCCCTCCTGTTCTTCCAATGTCTCAAGGGCTCTTTTGAACTGTTCCCTTTGTGCCAGTTTACTGCTTATCCGGTTTGCAACTTTATCATACTCT
>CAZQTM010000384.1:0-1843 GCA_964595855.1 uncultured Lachnospiraceae bacterium
CATTATTCAGTCCAAAGACCGGCATGAATATAAAACTTTGTAGTTTAAAATATACGCCAAATACTGCGGTTGCCGTTGTGGAAAATGCTATCAATATCATATTCATTCCATATACCATGATTGATCCGATTGATTGCATAATAATAGATGGAATTCCAACTGCATAAATCTGCTCAATAATATGAATATCCGGTCGAAAGCCTTTGAATTTTAAGTGTACTTCTTCATTCTTTTTTAGGTTAATAATTATCGCAAAAATCCCTGCTACTATCTGGCCAATTACTGTTGCTATTGCGGCACCTGCCACTCCAAGTTTTGGTGCACCAAATAAACCAAAAATCAAAATGGGATCTAAGATAATATTAATAATTGCACCTGTACCTTGTGTAATCATTGTGTATATTGTCTTACCTGTTGATTGTAAGATACGTTCAAAAATGAACTGTGTATAAATACCAAAAGAACAGCAGCATACAATTGAAAGATACTGAACGCCATAACTAATAATCTCTGGATTGCTTGTCTGACTCTTATAGAATGGTGTAACTACCAGTAATCCAATAAAGAAAAATACAATATAATTTACTAAGGAAAGGAAAATTCCATTCATTGCACTCTTATTAACTTTATTATAATCTTTTTCACCTAGTGATTTTGATAGTAATGCATTAACACCAACTCCAGTTCCTGTTCCTAATGCTACCATCAAGACCTGTAGCGGGAATGCCAGAGATACTGCTGTAAGAGCATTTTCATTAATTCTGGAAACAAATATACTATCCACAATATTATATAGTGCCTGTACCAGCATTGATACCATCATTGGTAAAGACATTGAAATCAACAAACGATTAACAGGCATAGTACCCATCTTATTTTCTTTCTTTTGATCTATATTAATAACTTCTTTTTCTTCCATAAAATAAACCTTTCCAAATAAGTGCAATCGAGTAGGTCCCTACCCGATTGTCGCGACATTCGCCAAATGTTCAAATAAACTTGACACTTGGCTCATTGTTCGCGCATAAAATAAGAGATGCTTAGCATCTCTTGGTAACAACGTGCTTTAGTATAACATCATATAAAATTTCATTCAAGTATATTATTTTTTCTTATGTGCAGTAATAATGGTATAACTATAAGCATTTACCGTTATCACACTATTATCCTTCTCAATATACCAGTTCTTACCTCTTCTACATATATCTGAAGCAGAATCTTTAATCATTTCCTTACAATACTCAACAACTTTATCTGTGTCCAAGGAAAGGTTGTTCTTTATTCTTTGCACACCTAAATCAGTAGTATGTATTTTATCAAAATTAGAAATTAAATTAGAACTGTCATTTTCATTCACCATCGGTTCCCCTTTTCATTATTTCATAGTGTGAATATACATCCTTGTTAATTCAGGTTCTCCATCGCCCTGAACCATACATAGAAATTTCCACCCATATCTTTCATAAAAAGACGTATGTTCAGTTATAAGATAAAGTGTATCAATACCATTACGGTACAACTCATCGCAAACAATTTGAAGCATTTTACCTGCAATACCTAGTTTACGGTACGCTTCTTCCACATAGACAGCGCATACGTTTGGTGTTAAATCCTTGCGATCATGAAAATCATTCTCAATCACTCCAATACCACCAATAATCGTTTCTCCATCTAATACTACATACCACTGGGGTACAGATGAATTATTATTAATACTATATTGCATGCTTTCAACATAAGCTTCTTTAGGGATCCCCCATTTTTGGTGAAACCACTCTGAAGCTTGTTCCATAATTTGAGGTTTCGCCTGCAAATTTACAATTTTATATTCTTCCATAGCATT
>CAZQTM010000385.1:0-1838 GCA_964595855.1 uncultured Lachnospiraceae bacterium
CTTTCTTATTTATTTTGCACAAAAATGTCTTTATTTTAGCCACTTTGAGCAATTGATTTAAAAGTTCTTTTACATTAACTTAGCAGTTTTATGAGCGAAAACCACATCTTTTCTGGTACAAAGTGTCTGTTTTCCTGGATGATGGGTACACAAAACTAAACGTCATCCTTTTTATGAAGGCGAAATGTGTGCCCAGTGTTTCCCTATGGCTGCTAACCTCTCATGTCTAACAGGATCATCTAACCCGTAAGTCAGGTCCTAAATTCCTTCGTCCAGCCTACTCATAGCTTTGGGTGTCGCTCTTGCTCCTTAGCAGGGTCATGCCCTATAAAATATGCCTTAGCGACTTCGCTCTGCTTTGTCTTGTATTAGAGAGCACTCCTGTAATCCAGCACCAATTGAACCTTGGCGGACGTTATTCTGTTTACTGAGTGCTTGCAGCTTTTACGCTGCTTCTGGTCTTATAATGTCTTCTCTGAATTTCATTTCATCAAAGTCACAGCCAGTTTTAAGGATTGTGTAGAATACTCGGATTGCCTTACATGCAACCGCTATCTTTGCCTGCATTCCTCCTAATGGATTCCTCGTTCGGTTCCTGTAATAAAGAAACACATCCGTAAATGCCGGATTCCAGTTCATGAGGGCTCTTGCTGACTCATACATCGTCCTTCTAAGTTTACTTCTGCCTCTCTTGCTGATTCCCGGTTGGCCTTTTTTCTTTCCGGAACTAATCTTGGTTATTTCCAGTCCGGCAAGTTTTTGTATCTGCTTTGGATCAGTGAAACGTCCGATATCACCAACCTCTGCTATAAAGCCTATCACGGTACTAAGCCCTACTCCTTTTATGGCGAGCAGTTTCTCCACATTCGGCACTTCCATGACTTTCTGTGCCAGATATTCATCAAGTCTTTCCAGCTGTTGCTTTTTGGCTATGTAGTCATTTACAAGGATCCATACCTCAAGCTTTGCAGCTTCTCCACCTTCAAGTCCTACACTGTTCTGAGCCGCTTCAACCAGGGTCTGTGCCCTCTTTAATCCTGCAGCTCTTACCTTTGCATTTCGCCAGATTTCATTGATACCTCCAGCACCAAGTTTTACTATATCATGTGGCAATGGTGCATACTGTAATAGCATCAGTCCACTTGTCGAATCAAAATCTTGATAACACTCCAGATACTCTGGAAAGTACTTTTGCAACCATCCCTGTATCTGATTGGATAGTCTTACATGCTGCTTCATGATCTGGTCTCTGCAAACTGAAGCCTCTCTGATTTCTGCATATACTCCTGTTGGAATATATGAGATTGAATAACGTCCATCCTTTACAAGTCCGGCGATTGTCTTGGGATCCTTTAAATCGCTTTTTTCAGGACTGTTATCATCAAGTTCCTTGCTTTTCTTCACGCTATAAGGATTTACAGTGACAAGTTTGATTCCTCGTTTTTCGAGAAAACTCTGAAAAGTAAGCCAGTAACAACCTGTTGGTTCGCATCCAACTATCACTTTCTTCAAATCTGTTCTTTGCTGCATTTCTTCAATCCATCTAACAAATGTCAAAAATCCAATTCCGGTATTACTAAACTTAAAAACTCTTTTTCCAAGTTCAACACCTCTCCAATCAAAAGCTCTAGAGAAGTGTGTTTGCGAACCTATATCAACTCCTACAATTAATGTGTCAGCAGTTACTTGATTTAATTTTTCATTCTGTGTAAAATTCATAGTGAAACCTCCGTTTGATTTAGGTGTTTTTCATCCGACCAAGATGATACCTTAATCTTACTTCGAGGTTTCTTTTTATTCAATTGGCGTTATTTCTGAATTACAGGAATGCTCCTATT
>CAZQTM010000386.1:0-1833 GCA_964595855.1 uncultured Lachnospiraceae bacterium
TTATCATATTCCTCACCTCTTGCTGTGAGCATTATAATGGGAACTTTTGAAGTCAAACGAATCTCTCTGCATACTTTCCAGCCATCCATTTTAGGAATCATTACGTCTAAAATCACCATGGAAATATCATGATTTTTGAATTTATTCAAACCATCTACGCCATCATCAGCCTCTAATACTTCATAATCCTCTAATACAAGATATTCTTTTATAACAGATCTGCTGAGTATCCTATTGCATTTTTAGGACATGCATTTACGCATTTGCCGCATTGTATACAATCCGGATGACTTAATATATTTTCTTTATATTCATAAGGTACAATTCCCATAGAACATTTTTTTTCACAAATTTTGCATGAAACGCAGTCTGACGATATCTGTAATACGTTTTTACTTTTTCTAAATCTTGTTATTACTGAAGCAATCGTACCCATTGGGCAAAAATGACACCAGGTTCTTTGATTATAAAATAAAGACAAAATGATACCTACTATAGTTGTGATAACAATAATTCTATAAAATACCATTCCTATACCATATAAATCACCCCAGTTTTTATGAATTCCAAAGGCAAACATTGTCATCATAAAAATAACCATAACAGTTCTGAATAAATTGGATTTTAGAAACCTCGGTACTTTTTTGTTATTGCTAAATTTAGAAACAAGATTATCATATAAACTTCCTCTCGGACACAAATTGCCACACCAAAACCTACCTTTATATATAGAAACAATAACAGGAGCCACCATACAGACAACTGCTGCAATTGCAATTCTAAAATCTAATAAACCAAAGATTATAAAAGCTATTAATGCTAAAAATGAATACTTTTTCCATAATGTTAATATTTTTTTCATTACTCTTTCTCCCATACTTTTTTTAAAATCATTAAAATAAACAAATCATTTTAATAATGTTCTTTATAACAAGTAACCTCCTTTATTTTGTTATAAATAACATAACAAACAGGGGAAAAAAATTCTGTGATGAAGTTACATTTGCTATAAGTATGGTTCCAAAAAATAATCCAATTCCGCAACGGCTTGTATAAAAATACAGTCATTTATCTTATATTTTAATGATAATACAACATTGATGCATAAAAATACCTGTTACTGAAAAATAACTAATTAGCATTTTTACAGCAACAGGTGTTTTTTTACTAGCTATTTACCTTTTAAATCCATTGCGCATACCACAGCCGGCTCCTCTGCCAAGTGAAGTACCGACACCACAGGCTCCTGTTCCATCGCCTGCTCCATAACCTGCACCGCATCCTTCTCCCCTGGAATTTGCACCTGTACCATCGCATGATGACTGTGCTTCTACAATTTCATCATAAATTGCATCAGCCCTCTCCTGTGACAGCGTTCCGTCCTTTACCCTTTGATCCAGATAAGATCTTTTTTGCTCTAGTATCTGTGTTTGAAATTCTTCAAGCTTTCCTGCATCATTTGCAATAGCTCCATATGTCTTACCGGAAGCTCGTTCTGAATCAACCTGATCTGTTGTCTTACCGGTAAGTTCAGATACTATATTTACCGGTGTTTTAGAGGACGCTGCTAAAGCAGTTCCTGCAGACCCTAATACAAATATTCCAGCAATTACAACAGTGATCTTCATAAATCTTTTCATACATTTCACACTCCTAATTTATTATTTTTATTTATCTTACATTTAAATAATACTAAAAATTTATGGTAGAAGTATGATAGAAGATTGATAGAAGATTAAAAAATTAAATGAAATAAATACTTGTTTATCTGAAATTATATTCTGTTACAATGCTATCTCTTCCATATAGTTTGTCATTATAGTATTCATAGAG
>CAZQTM010000387.1:0-1823 GCA_964595855.1 uncultured Lachnospiraceae bacterium
ACTTTAGATAGAATAAGACCAACATAACAAATATAAGGAAGTCAAATCTATGTGTGTTAGAAAAATAATAATAACTTCATCTATTGTTTCTTTATTATTTCTTTTATCCTCATGCAGGCAAATAATAAATAAAGAACCGATAACCAAATCAGCATTCAAGTTAAATACGATTGTTACGGTCACAATATATGACAGTAATGATACAGGTCTTCTTGATGAATCACTCAATATATGCAATAAATATGAAAAACTTTTTAGTAGAACAAACACTGAGAGCGAATTATTTCAATTAAACAATGGTCTGCTTCCTAAAGATGAAAATGGATATGTAACAATATCGAATGATACATTTGAATTAATCCGTATTGGGCAAAAGTATTCCACCCTCTCCGATGACTCATTTAATTTAGCTGTTGAACCGTTAACCTCTCTATGGGATTTTTCGTCAGGAGAAGACATCATTCCTTCTGATGATACTATAAAATCTGTTCTTCCATACCTTCATACTGATGATATTAACCTTATTAATCCGAATAAGATTCAATTTTTGAATGAACAGATGGGAATTGATCTGGGTGGAATTGCCAAGGGCTATATTGCAGATAAAATTGCGGATTACTTAAAAAGTAATGGTGTAAAAAGTGCTTGGATTAATCTTGGCGGTAATGTTATGTGCGTTGGTGATAAGAATGGTACACCGTTTACTATAGGTCTGCAGAAACCATTTGCAGACCGTAATGAAACAGTAGCAACCATGCAGATAGAAAATAAGTCTGTCGTTTCTTCTGGTATATATGAGCGTTTCTTTATAAAAGATGATATTCTATATCATCACATTTTGAATCCAAAAACCGGATACCCATATGATAATGGATTAACATCCGTCACAATTGTTTCTGATAAATCTGTTGATGGCGATGCTCTTAGCACCACTTGTTTTTCACTTGGTCTTGTAGATGGACTTAAATTAATAGAATCCATTCCCGGTGCAGATGCTGTTTTCATTGAGAAAGATGGTTCTCTGCATTATAGTAATGGATTCGTGGAAAAGTATAAAGTTAATATGACCAACTAATATCAATTGATCTTTTTACGAGCGAAGATACGATAAAAAGTTGAGGTTTCTAAATCATACGTATAATAATTATATTTTAAATCATCCAGGATTTCAGAATCATTTCTATCTGTGAAATACTTCATGGATACATAACCGTCTGCACTCATAATTCCAGGTTGTTTCTCTAGAATATTTTCCCTTAATTCGCAGAATGGATACCAGGCCCCTATGAATAGACACATTATAATGATTCCTTTTTTTATATTAATCCATGCATTATTATTGTCTTTTAATAAAAATTGAATCAAATATGTCATTAAAATAAAAAGAACAGGTATCGAAACACACATTACAAAATCATTATAAAGTCCCATTTTAAATAGCGGAACTATACATAGTATGATTATAGATACATAATATATTAGGTTTTTTCGATATTCTTGAAATATACATATTGCATATATTCCAAACATAAAAAAACAAAATGTAAAATAAACAAATATATACTTTATTCCATAAAACTGTACATGAAAAGAAAGATAATCTGGTTTTATTACCTTTATATATCCTAAAAAATAGAAGAAAAGAATACAACCCAAACTAAGAGTGGATAAAATATTGGCGAGTGAAAAACACTTCGGTATAATACCTTTTCCTTTCTTTTTTACGATGATATTAATAGCTGATACAATTGCTAAAACAAGGAACGAAACAAATGAGAACGTTCCAAAAAGTAATGATGGTATAAACAGTAAAACGTAATACT
>CAZQTM010000388.1:0-1818 GCA_964595855.1 uncultured Lachnospiraceae bacterium
CTCTTGGAGGAAAAAGTATTTAAAAGATATATCATATTAGATAAACAAAATAATAAATTTATTATTAAACAAAAATTAAAAGAGGATTTACAAGAATGCTAAAAATATGTGGGACATTATTTCTACTATCCGGTTGCATAGGGTATGGGATTTCTGTTAGTAATAATCTTCAAAGTGCAATCAATGAGGTGAAAGAATTTGTGTACATGTATCAATTATTAAGGAGTGCCATCTCTTACCAGAAGGAGACTCTGCCGGATGCATGCAGACATGCAGGGGAGAAAATAGACAGTTCCCTAGGGTGTCTATTAAGAACAATAAGTGAGGGAATGGAAAAAGATAGACAAAATACCTTCTCTCATATGTGGAAAATGGCAGGTAATGAATATTTTAGTAATTCATTTCTGTCAAAAAAGCAAAAAGAATACATATTGAGATTTCCTGATTATATTGGTTTTAGTGATGAAAATATGCAAATTTTAGTCATCGATGAGTATTTATCAACACTATCAGGTCAGTTATCAGAAATGGAAAAGAAAATTGTAGAAAGAAAAAGAGTAATAATGGGGGTAAGTGCCGTATCCGGTATGATTCTTACCATTCTGTTACTATAGGGAGAGAGTTCATGAGTATAGGTATGATTTTTAAAATAGCCGCTGTGGGTATACTGGTTACCATCTTAAATCAGGTACTAAAGCATAGCGGTCGGGAAGAGCAGGCATTTATGGTATCATTGGCGGGACTCATTCTTGTTTTAATGTGGATTATTCCAAGTATTTACGAACTTTTTGTTACTGTGCAGAATTTATTTCAACTATGACGTAAAAGAGGATTGATATGAGTGTTTTTCAGATTTGCATTGTTGTGATCATGGGTATTGTATTAGCAACAATGGTTAAATGGCAAAAGCCTGAGTATAGCGTGTATCTTATCATCTTTATATCCTTTTTTATCTTTGCATTTATTCTGACGCTGATTAATAACGCAAAGTTAGAACTGAGTGTACTGACAGGATTAGTTGGTGGTAATGAGAAGTTTTATATTATGTTATTTAAGATGATGGGTATTACGTATCTCTGTGAGTTTTGTGCTGGTATATGTAAAGATGCCGGATATCAGGGACTGGCAGGACAAGTAGAAATGTTTGGTAAGATATCCATACTGATCTCCGGTCTCCCAATATTACTTGCACTGGTAGAAACTCTGCAAAATTTTTCAGCCTGATGGGAGCTAGTGTGAAAAATATGCTCGATAGCATATTTTTCACACACGAATTTGTGACGGAGCACAAATTCTATATATCGCAAGATGGAAATCGCCTTCGCGAATTTCCATCTGCGGTGCCTCCGCAAAAAACCGCTCCGGCATCGAGGTTATTATGGATATATCAACAATATACAGCCAATATGATATGGGTGATATGGAGAAACAAATATCACAATTGTTTCCCAATTGGAATCTGCACCTATACGATTTATTTTCCTCAATTATAGAGGGAAGAGGAATGGAAAGTATAAAATCAATTGTATATACTCTCTTAGATAGTTTTGCAAATGAATTAGCCGGAATGAAATCAGTCTTTATTACCATAATTTTAATTGGAATTATATCTGCAGTGTTTGTTAGCTTGACCGACATCTTTGATAATCATCAGGTAGCAGACTGTGCCTTTTATCTTGCTTATTTAATCCTGATTATATTTATTGTACAAATCTATAGTCAGGTATTTTCAATTACACAGAGTACGTTGGAAAATATCGTTTCCTTTATGAAGGTAATGCTGCCAACCTATTTCCTGACGGTCACAGCGGCAGGTGG
>CAZQTM010000389.1:0-1812 GCA_964595855.1 uncultured Lachnospiraceae bacterium
ATAATTGTTTTAGTTAATTCGACAATTTAAATACTGATATCTTGTTTTGGAGTATATTTGAAATCTGTCTAAGATTTTCTGCCTCTTTAGACATAATATTCACTCTCCTTGATACCTCTTCAACTGAAGCTGCTGTTTCTTCTGTACCTGCGGCATTTTCCTGTGAAATTGCCGCAGTATCTTGAACTATGGCAACTGTACTTTCCCTTGATTCCTGTAGAATATCTGTATTTTTAACAATAGCATCAATTCCTGACACCGATTTATCAATACCATCCTCCACTGTAAGGAAAGCTTTTTTTGTGCTAGCAATATTATCTTCCTGAACTAAAATAATATCTTTAACCTTGTCCATCGCTGTTACTGATGTTTCTGAATTTTGGCGCAGCTGTAGTAAATTTTTTTGAATCTGAGCAACTGAAGTATTACACTGTTCTGCTAGTTTCTGAATTTCACTTGCTACTACCGCAAATCCTTTTCCATGCTCACCTGCTCCTGCAGCCTCAATAGTTGCATTTAATGAAAGCAAATTCGTCTGCTCTGCAATTTCCGTAATAACATCAGTTATCTCACTTATTTTCTCAACTGAATCATGTGTCTCATTCGTTTCGTTATATACTGTATGTACAGATTCCTTGACTTGATTCATACTATGGTCTAGTTCTTGTAATATCTTATTTACAATTTCTGAAGCCTGCATCATTTTCTCTGTAGTTTCTGCAAATTCTGTTAACTGTGTAGTAGTATTCACAATCATATTTCCCATAACAGTAACATTATCCCCAGCTGTGGCTGAATCCTGTGCTTGTTTCGTAGCTGTCTGTGCGATCTGTTGAATTGTGGTATCTATCTGTTTAACCAAATTTGAGACATCTTCTGATTCCTTACTGTAATGTATGGAGGTATCATCTAAAACTTTTCCCTGTTTCTTTATTTCTGTTACAATTTCACAGAGTCTCTGATCAAGTTCTCCAACATTCCTGCATAACTCTCCCACTTCATCTCTTCTGCGTGTCAATTTCTGATCAAGATGTAAACCGAGATTCCCTTGTTGCATCATCTTTACATAAGACACGCTCTGATTAATTGCACTTACTAATTTTACTGAAAGCATTACAGCAATTGTTCCGAATATTAGCAATACTGCAGAAATTACACATAGTAGTGTTACTACTGCTTTAATTATTAATGCTTGTACCTTTTTAAACTCTTCACCAAGGAAAATCATGCCAACAGGAGTTCTGGTGTTCTCCTGATAAATTGGAATGTAGTAACATATATAGCGTTTTCCGCAAACATCGACATTATCACTATTATACGTTTTTCCTTCCTGTAATACAACTTTTGTTACCTCATCTGCTGCTTCTGTTCCAATCTTTCTATTACCCGCTTCATCCATGACAGTAGTTAGAAAACGAACGTTTCCCCAGAACACTGTTACGTCATAACCTGTATTATCCTTAATGGAATCTACTAATTTTGTTGCTTCTGAGATATTCAGTTCATCGCCTTTCCAAAGTTGTCCTTCATCATCAAGATGATATTCCCCTTTACCACCCTGTTCAAATGCTTCTCTCACTGCCAACGTTGTTGCATTCATCCCCAAATAGGCTTGTGTTAATACTCCATCTCTCACCTTTTTAGAAGCAATAAAAGTACTTACAAGACCAAGTATTAAAACTGGTACCACGACTAATAAAATTAGTTTACTCTTTAATTTCATTTTGTTTCCCCTTTACAAAATAGTATTTTAAGGGGTATTTTAACGCTTTATTGTGTAAAAGTCTATAATTTATAAAAATTTATTTATAA
>CAZQTM010000390.1:0-1805 GCA_964595855.1 uncultured Lachnospiraceae bacterium
TAATCTAATCAATTATCCATTCCTCTGATGAGTAATTCTTAATATTTCTCAATTTGTACAATACAAACTGTAATGCATCCCCATTATCCAAGATTTTTATAATTCATGGTCATATTTCTTTTGTTGTGTTCGTAATTGTCCAATCTTACATTTTTCATCTCATATTAACATTCCATTGGATATTTGATTTTCTTTTTCTCCTAAATTGTCCAATCAACATCATAATACTTGCATCACAAGCTAAAAGCTACAATATGTCTATCCAAGAGACAGTTTACAAAGGTAAACTATCCAAGAGACAGTTTACAAAGGTAAACTGTCTCTTACACAAAGCGCTCCCCATCCCACCTGCGGATTGGGAAATTCTTGGAAGCCAGGCAATTTTCGAGCACCTTTTCTAAGGTATGCCTTTACTTTTTCTCCATATAGATATGGGTCATTTCCTTTTACAATGCCCCACTGCATTAATAGTGCTGCACTTCCGGTGACTACAGGGGTTGCGAAGGAAGTTCCTGTTACAGTTTCATGACCTCCTCCTGATACCGGTGCCATAATGGCAACTCCAGGTGCCACTATATCTGGCTTCATAGTAGGATTGGCTATCGTTAAAGCCTGAGGGGAAATCTGTTCTCCCCTGCCGGAAAAATCTGTACAAGCATTAAACAGGGAATTGTAAGCACCAACCGTGATGACTTTGGAAGAAGTTGAAGGTATCGTTAACGTATGTTCAGGGTTGGGGGTAAAAAACCTGGTTGCGCTGCTCCTTACAAATTCACTTGGCAGGTACATTTGATAGTTTCCAGTCGCTGTCTTTACTGGCGTCATGTCAAATATCCATATACCTGTGTCAATAAATGTATCTGCATTCCTGGGTATCAGATCAAAGAAAATTTCCTGATTAACGGAATATGGTGTCGGTGAGCCAACATATATCAGGACTTTTGTATTTAAAACGTTCCATATCTGTCGGCCAATCTGGTTCATATTGATAGTAAATCGCTCTCCACTAGGTGCAATAAGATCAACCTTAAAAATATCAACATAGCTTTTCCATAACTGCACATTTATACTGCTCTCATAATTTCCAATAGAAAGTTCAATTCTTTTATTGTTAAAAAGCCTGCCTGAAGTATGACCTCCAGATGCCGCTTCATTTCCACTTCCTACGCAAACTACACTACGGTTTACTTCACTGGCATTGTCCATAAATCTTTCTAACAATGAACTTCCATCATGCGCTCCATAAGTATTTCCGATACTTAGGTTAATCGAGACTGGTTTTTGTAATTCCTGGGCTTTCCGTAAAATATATGTCATGGCCCTCATTAGCTCTGTCGTTCTTGGGAATCCTTGCTCCCCCTGCAGTCCTAATTTAACAATAATTAAATCACTTTCCGGAGCAATGCCTCTATAAAGTGCATTACTACTACTGCTTGCCGCGATCCCTGTTACAGCTGTCCCATGGCCCGTTATATCCGTTTCTGGGACGATTTCTCTTGCTAGAGTGTGATTTCCTGTGGCAAGTGCCTTGTCAATCTGAGCCTTAGTATACTCAACCCCACTTGCAAAACCGATTGGAGGCAACCATCCCTTCTCACTATTGGGTGTTGCTGTCTGATCCCAAAGAAAGAGTATTCTGCTCCCATTTTGATTTTGAAAATCCTGTAAAAAGTAATCGATTCCAGAATCAATGACTGCAACTATTACGCCTTTTCCTGTCAGTGCTGTTTCCCCTGAAACTAATGTTAAAATGTAAGAGCTTCTTTTGGCTTCATAGACATCATAAATAAGACTTTTTGGCTTTT
>CAZQTM010000391.1:0-1804 GCA_964595855.1 uncultured Lachnospiraceae bacterium
AGTACTACAATCTGAGCCTTCCCTGTCTCCTCTAAGGATACAGCAGTTTTAAACATAGTACCATGCTTTGCACCCATTCCATTACCAACCATAATCGCAACCGGAGTAGCCAATCCCAAAGCACATGGACAACTAATCACCAAAACGGAAATTCCTCTGGCAAGAGCAAATCCAATCGTTTGTCCTGCAAATATCCATGCTAATATCGTAATAAATGCAACACCTATTACCACTGGTACAAAGAATCCGGATACCTTGTCCGCAACTTTTGCTATTGGTGCTTTCGTTGCTGCTGCGTCACTTACCAGCTTAATAATCTGAGATAGTGTTGTATCCTCACCAACTCTTTTCGCTTCACATACTAAAAATCCTGACTGGTTTAATGTAGCCGCTGAAACACTATCTCCAATCATTTTATCAACTGGTATACTTTCCCCTGTTAAGGTAGCCTCATTAACAGCGCTGCTTCCTTCTAATACCAATCCATCTACAGGAATATTTTCACCAGGCCTTACAACAAAGTGATCTCCAATTTTCACTTGTTCAATCGATACTTCTAATTCCAATCCCTCTTTTTGAATGATAGCACTTTTGGGGGTGAGCTTCATAAGACTTTTTAATGCATCTGTTGTCTTACCTTTCGATCTTGCCTCCAGCATCTTTCCGAGCGTAATCAAGGTCAGAATCATCGCCGCTGATTCAAAATAAAATTCGTGCATATATGCCATGACATCATCTTTATTTCCATAAAGTTGGGCATTTGTCATGGCAAATAATGCATAAACACTATATCCAAAAGATGCCGTAGCTCCAAGTGCCACTAAAGTATCCATATTGGGTGATAAATGTAGAAGGTTGTTAAATCCGTTTGTAAAATAATGCTGATTTACCACCATGATAGCAATTGTCAGTAATAACTGGACTAATCCCATTGCAATATGATTATCGCTTAAGAAGGAAGGAAGTGGCCAATTCCACATTATATGCCCCATCGAAACATATATTAAAGGAAGTAATAAGATGATAGATATTATTAACCTTTTTTTAATCTGTGGTGTTTCTCTATTGATTAACAAGTCCTCATACTCAGAAGCCATACTTTTATCCTTACTATAACCGTTAGCAGCTTTCCTTTTTTCAGAAGCACCATACCCTGCTGCCACAACGGCTGCTATTACATCACCTGAACTAGAAGTTCCCTCTACACCCATAGTATTTGTGAGAAGACTTACCGAACAGGATGTAACTCCCGGTACCTTGCTTACTGCTTTTTCTACTCTTGCACTACACGCGGCACAACTCATTCCTGTTACATTATATTTGTTCATATACTTCCTTTCTAATTATTTCATTAATCTTTGCAATAAATTCACTAATTCATCAATAACCTCATCATTACCTTTTCGAATATTATCAGCGACACAGGTTTTTACATGATTAGCAAGTAACACTTTATTAAAGCTATTTAATGCAGCATTTACCGCGGTAACTTGTATGAGAACATCCGTACAATATGCATTATTTTCAAGCATTTTCTCAATTCCTCTTACTTGTCCTTCAATTCTTTTTAAGCGGTTCATCAAATCACGATACTCTTTTTGAGCTCGTTCCTTGGTTTTATGGGATGGGTAAACGCTTTCCTTTTCTTGTAATATATCCGTCTGATTGTCTTCCATTATAAACCTCCCAATATCAATGACTTTGTATTTGTATTATACCCTATGGGGGTATAAATGCAAGAGTATTTTTCACATAATCGAGTAGATCCCTACTCGATTGTCGCGACATTCGCCAAATGTTCAAA